>DATKWR010000243.1:0-2899 GCA_035529475.1 Sedimentisphaerales bacterium
TTTCGGAATATACGCCCGACCACCTCTCAAGCAGATGCGACCAGGCGTATTCGCTTGAATTGAAGTAGGCTATGAGCATAATTATAGATACTCGCCTGCCGACTGTCGGGCAGGTTTGAAGGAGTGGAAAAATGAAATCACAAATTCTTAGCAGAAGTCTCTTTGTTATTTTCGGAGCAATGACCGTGATGGCGTGCGCCGTGCCTGCGTTGGCCGATGTGGACGTCGCGCTGGATCCGGCCGTTCAATACCAGACCATCTTAGGCTGGGGTGCTTCTGCTTCAAGTCCGCCTTGGGCTTGCCCGCTGCTGCAGGGGGCGGTCATCTGGGAGGCCGTCAATGAGCTGGGCCTCACGCGGCTGCGTCTGGAGCTTCCCTCCGGCAATCGCAGCGATACGATAGCCTGGGAGCGGCAGAACGACGATTGGGACCCCATGAATATCAACTGGACCGCTTTCAGTACCGCTGATGCAGACGAGCGGATCACCCAAATGGTGCTTCCTTTCAAACGGGCCGTCGAAGCCAATGGCGAGCCTTTCAACATTTACGTGAGCCCGTCCCTCTTCAACGGCGGCAGCAGCGGGGCAGCGCCGGAGTGGCTGCTGAACAACCCCGGCGAGTACGCCGAGTTTGCCCTGGCGTACTTGTTGAATCTCAGGGACGTTCACGGCATAGACGCTGACTTCTATTGCATATTGAACGAAGCGGGCAACAACAACCCGTTCAACGCTTCGGTGGTGGCTGAGATGATAAAGACGCTCGGGCCGAGATTGCGCGCCGCCGGCCTTTCCACGAGGATACAGTTTCCCGAATCCATCAATGCCCAAACCGCCTGGAACAACTACATCCAGAAGGTTCGAGGCGATGACCAGATGTGGCGGCACGTCGGCTGTTTGAGCTATCACCTCTATGGGACGAACGACCCCTACAGGAGTTACATCGGTAATTTGGGTGTATCAACGGGCCTTCCCACTGCTCAGACCGAATTCATGAACTTAACCATGAATCACTTATACGACGACCTGACCCTCGGGGCGGTATCGTACTGGGAGATCTATGGGCTGGGGCAGTGTTTTCAGTGGAATCTGAGCAACACATCGTTCAGCCGCATACGCCAGTATTGGAATTTCCGGCAGGTGATGCACTTCGTCCGCCCCGGCGCGGTCCGCATCGGGGCTGTCTCCAGTGACTCGAACCTGCGAGCTCTGGCCTTTTCGCACAACGGCGGGATGACCGTGGTGCTGATAAACGGTCCCGGCTCGCGCGCTGCAAATATCCTGAACCTGCCGGTTGGAGCATACGGCGTTTGTCAATCCGTTGGCGGCGGCATGCACCAGGAACTTGGTTTGCAGGCGGTGGCGGCTACGCGGGGCGTGGCGGCAACCGGCACACTCCCGGTCACTGTGCCTTCAAACGCGGTGATGACGATCTACTCGCATCCCGGAACGAATCAGACGCCCACCGTCACCAGCTTCAAAGCGACTCCGGACTTCCTGACTCTGTCGGGACCGGGTCGTTTTGCGCCTCTAACGATGAGTTTGTCAGCCTCGGCTACGGATCCCGAGCGCGACCCGATATCGTATGCGTGGTCCGTCACGAGCCGGCCCGCCGATGCAAACGTGTCACTGACGGCCCCGGGCTCAGCCACGACGTCAGCAACGGGATTGACCGTGGCGGGCGAATATGTTTTTGCCGTCGAGGTCAGCGATGGTGCGAATACCGTAGCTCGCAACGTCGTACTCAACATCCATGCCGAGAATCAGCCGCCCATAGCTATGGACGTCCACAACCGCCTGCCGGTGATAGTAACGCTGCCGGCCGACAGCACCGAATTGCGTTGTGCCGGTCTCGACTTAGAGGGCGATGCGCTCAGCTATCGGTGGAGCCTGTTGAGCCAGCCTGCGGGCGCTTCGGCATTACTTGCCAGCCCCGGCACTGGCAACTGTAAGGTTAGCAACATGACTGCCGCGGGAGACTACATCTTCCAGCTTGAGTTAAGCGATCCGGTGCATACCGTCTCGGCGAATCTGAGCGTGACGGTCTATCCACAGAATCCCTCGGCGCCGACGATATCGAATGCTGTTGCCTCGCCGGCCACCATCACGCTTCCCGCCGAGGCGACCTGGCTGTCGGCGACCACCGGTGACCCTGATGGCGATCCCATAAGCCACTGGTGGTCGGTCAAGAGCAAACCCGTCGATGCATCGCCGGCGTTTTCCGCCCAGGGCTCACCGAGCACCGGTGTCACGGGTCTGACGGCTCCCGGCACGTACGTCTTTACGCTGAATGTGGTGGATCGGACCAAAGTGACCAGGCGCGATGTTGCGGTGACTGTCTTGGGTCCGGGGGCAAGCGGGCCTGTCGGCTGATGGAGATTCCTTAGAATTCGAATTGTTCCTTGAAAACCGTCTTGAAATTGTACACATCGTCAAAATCGTCTATCGAATCGGTGGGTTGGGCGCTCATCCACTCGTGCTCTATCATCAGATAGACGATCTCGCCGAAGTCGCGCGTGGTTCTTATGCCCCAGTTATTCAACACGAGCAGGGCCAATCTGCCCCACTTTTCGATCGCCAGCTTCCTCAGTCCCTCGCAGAGCGTCTGGCCGCTGACGTGTTTGGGCTCGGTGGCGACGTTCTTGGCCGTATAGCCAAGCCCTTCATAGACAAACCTGATCGCCGGGGCGCCGAATCGACCGTCCTCTGCAGCGAGTTGTTCGAGATTCTTCTTCATTTCCGACATTCGCTACCCTGTTCCACGAGCCGCCCGGCTCGCCATTCGTGCAATACTCTACAGGCCCTATTCTAAAGGAACCGTCGTTGCCCGTCAACTCCGCCTCTCCAGAGACGACCGCACCGGCCCCACCTTGCCTTGGTTCCTTCGGCCGCAAATTTCTTGA
>DATKWR010000244.1:0-12732 GCA_035529475.1 Sedimentisphaerales bacterium
CCCCGTCGTCCTGGAAGTTGGAGCTGGATCGTATGGCTTCCGCTGCAGGTACACCAATGTGCATTAGTCAGAAATCTGTAAGAAGAGAGGAAAGTGACATGAGTAGAAGACTTTTCATCGCCGGCTTGTTCCTCTGTCTGTTTTGCGGGTCGGCTTGGACTGCTGAAAGAAGAGACAAGCCCAACATCGTTCTGATCCTGGCCGACGATCTGGGGGCCGTAGATACGGCCCTGGGAGGGAGTTCCTTTCATCGCACACCGAATCTGGAGCGACTGGCTGAGCGCGGTATGCTCTTTACCAATGCCTACAGCGCCAGTCCCTTGTGTTCGCCCACCCGGGCAAGTATCATGACCGGCCAGAGCCCGGCCCGGTGCGGCATAACCTCCCCCACATGTCACTTGCCCCAGGAGATCTTCAAGGCCTCCGCCCAGACCAAAACCAAAGCAAACAGTCGGCAGCTCATAACACAGAGTGCCACGCGTTTGTCCACGGATCATTATACGCTGGCCGAAGCGTTGAAGGATGCCGGGTACGCCACGGCCCACTTCGGCAAATGGCATCTGGGCCGGGAACCCTACTCCCCGTTGGAGCATGGATTCGATGTGGATATTCCGCACTGGCCAGGTCCCGGCCCGGCGGGCAGTTTCGTGGCGCCATGGAAATTCCCCTCCTTCAAAGAGCGCTATCCGAAAGAGCACATCGAGGACCGGATGGGCGATGAAGCCGTCTTGTTCATGGAAAAGAACAAGGACAAACCTTTCTTCGTGAACTACTGGCAGTTCTCCGTGCATGCGCCTTTTAATGCTAAGGCCGATCTGATCGAAGCCTACAGAAAGCGGGTGGATCCGAAGAATCCACAGCAGAGTCCCACCTATGCGGCCATGGTCCATTCCCTGGACGATAACGTAGGCAAGATACTTGATACGATTGACCGGCTGGGCATTGCTGAAAACACGATCGTTGTATTCTATTCGGACAACGGCGGTAACATGTACGATCTGGTCGATGGCACGACCGCCACCAGCAATGCCCCACTGCGTGGCGGCAAGGCCACCATGTACGAAGGGGGTGTTCGCGTGCCGGCGGTATTTGTCTGGCCAAATGTAGTTCGGGGTGGTACGCGAAGCGAAGCTCTGATTCAGAGCGAGGACCTCTACGCGACGATTTTGGACATGGCCGGTCTGCCCGCGAAGCCTGGACAAGCGATCGACTCCATAAGCGCGGCGCCGGCACTTAAGGGCAAAGGCGGGCTCCGGGACGCGGTTTATACCTTTTTTCCACACAGTCCACCAGTCCCAGATTTTCTGGCACCGTCCGCGGCTGTACGTCAAGGCGACTGGAAATTGATTCGCGTTTTTCACGATGCCGCAGATCAGAACCACCGTTATGAGCTGTATAACCTAAGAGACGATGTCGGGGAACGTAACAACTTGGCCGCTCAATATCCCGAACGTGCCAGACAGATGGATGGGATGATTGATGTCTTTCTTCAAAATACAAAGGCGGTACTGCCTCAGCCCAATCGGGACTACGATCCAAAAGACCCATATCAATGCGAAGGCTGGAAATCAGTGGGTTATGTCCTTCTGCACCAGAGGTCTGCCGGCCTGCAGGTTCGTTCTTTCGGCGACGACCCGATGACAATCGAGACTGCTGATCGATTCTTCGCTCAACCTCAAACACACGTTTTGGAGTTCAGAATGCGTTCGCTGTCTGCCTCAGGACCAGGGCGGGTTTATTGGACGGATGCGAAAGAGAATTTCAACGAAACAAACGCAGTGGAGTTTAAGGTCATGGATGATGGCCTCTGGCATGAACACCGTCTTGAACTGCCGTTCTCCACGTTGGTCAGCGCACTTCGAATTTCGCCTGCTTCTACGCAGGGTGTTGTCCACTTCGAGTGGATCCGCCTGAGAGATTTACAGGGCAATTTGATGAAGGAATGGGATTACAGATAGAACCACAATGAAGATCACATCGTTGTGATAAGATCAGTCAATTACAGTCACAAAGAGAATTGGAATACTACAATGAAATTTGATTCTGCCCGTAATAATAACGTTTCAGAGACCAATCGGCGTCACTTTCTAAAGTCCTGTGTGGCAAGTGGGCTATTGGCTGGAACCGCATCGGCAATTTAAACAATGCTCACGCCTGACAATCAGACTGCTCAGACCGCGGCCGAACGTCCCAACATCATCGTAATATTCACCGATGACCACGGGTATGCCGACCTGAGATGCCAGGGGGTTTTCGGCGACGTGAAGACGCCGAACATCGATGCACTGGCGATGCTTTCTGCCGTGGATGATGGCGTGGGACGGATCATGGAAACGCTGCGTGAACATGAACTCGAAGAAAGAACACTCATCTTCGTGATCAGCGACAACGGCGCACCGCTCAAGATTCACAAGGAAGATGCTCCCGGTAATGGCCCCGGCTGGGACGGTTCGCTGAATGATCCGATGAACGGCGAAAAAGGCATGTTGACTGAGGGCGGTGTCCGAACCCCGTTTCTGGTCTATTGGAAGGGCACCATTCCCGCCGGGCAAGTCTATTCCAACCCTGTCATTTCGCTGGACGTGGCGGCCACGGCCAATGCCCTGGCCGGGCTGCCAGACGACCCCATACTTGACGGTGTCAACATCATTCCCTATCTTCGCGGCGAAAAGAAAGGCGCGCCGCATCGGGCGCTCTATTGGTGCTGGAATGGGCAGGCAGCCATACGCAAGGGCAACTGGAAGTATCTGACCGGTGGTGGCCGGGAATATCTCTTCGACCTCAAATCCGATCAAGAGGAGAAGACCAACCTTTTCCAGCAGCATCCTGAACTGGCCCAGAGCCTGCATGCAGACCTGAAGGCATGGAGTCAGACCCTCCAGCCGCCGGGACTGGACGACAAAATCAGCAAAGCAGCCCAGCAGATGAGCAAGTGGTTTTCGCGAACCTGCATAGAGGAACCGTGCAAGTAGCAATTCATGATTGAAAAGGCGACGATACAATGAAAGAATACATCCTCACAATCCTCATGACCTCTTCCAGCCTTAGCCTTGCCGTAGAGCCGCACGCGCCCACGGCACCCGTTCTGCCTGCTATGCCGCGAGCGGAAATTGAGGCGGGGCTCAAGTCTCACGATTGTGCTCTTTACATCAAAGAAGGCTGGATTCGCGATCCCTATATCATTCTCGGTCCGGATGAAGTCCAGAAGTTTTGAGGGTCCCATGATGCACAAACTCAAAATCAGCCTATTCGGCATCACCGCACTTCTATCTGCCCTGCAATCCTCAATTGCCGCGCCCACCCCGGCCAGCAAGCCCAATATCGTCGTCTTTCTCTGCGACGATCTCGGACTGCGGGATTCCTCGCCGTACGGAGCAACGGATGTGCGCACGCCGAATTTGCAGCGGCTGGCCAGCGAGGGGCTGGTGTTCAACCGCGCGTTCGTGGCCTCGCCGGCTTGCGCCCCCAGCCGAGCTGCGATGCTGTGTGGACTGATGCCGGCGCGTAACAGCGCCGAGGCCAATCACACTTTCGCCCGGCCGGAAATCCAGGGCTGGCCGCATTATCTGCGCGAGTTGGGCTATGACACCGCCGCGTTTGGCAAGGTTGCCCATGGAGGAGATGTGAAGCGATGGGGATTTTCGCACTTCAACCTGAAGTTTGATCTGGACTTGGTTCGCGAATACCTCGCCAACCGTGAGGGCGACAAGCCGCTCTGTCTATTTGTGGGCACACACGATCCGCACGTGCCCTGGGACAAGAACAGGGATTACGATGCCAGCAAGGTGAAGCTGCCCTGGAACTTTGTGGACACCCCGCAGACCCGCGAATACCGCACTGACTATTACACTGAAGTGACCCGGGCAGACACCGATATGGGCACCCTGTACAACTTCGTCCGCCAAAAGCTGGGCCCGAATACGCTGTTCATGTTTTCCTCGGACCACGGGGCGCAATGGCCGTTTGGCAAGTGGAACCTCTACGATACCAGCATTCGCACCCCGTTGCTCGCTGCCTGGCATGGTGTCATCAAGCCGGGCACGCGCACGAATGCTATGGTGAGCTGGGTCGATTTCACGCCCACGCTGATTGAGCTGGCGGGCGGCACACCGCCTCCGGGGTTGGATGGAAAGTCATTTGTCGGGGTGCTGCTCGGCCACGATACACAGCACCGTCCGGAGATCTACACCACCCACAGCGGCGATGGGCGAATGAATGTTTATCCCATCCGCGCGCTACGCACGGATCGTTTCAAATATCTACGCAATCTATTTCCGACAAACCAATACACCACCCACATTGACCGGTCTGAGAACCAGACCAGCGGGCTTTATTACTGGCGCACCTGGATAGCGGCGGCGAAGACGAACCCGGAGGCTGCGGCAATCGTGAAACGTTACCACGAACGGCCGGCTGAGGAGCTCTATGACCTCCTCAGCGATCCAGCGGAGAAACAGAATCTGGCGGACAATTCGGAACACGCCGAGATGCTTAAGGCGCTCCGCGAGAAACTCGATGTCTGGATGAAAGAGCAGGGTGACGATGGCAGACTGTTCAACGAGCCCTATCCGTTGGGCACGGCGGAATTGGGCCAAACACCCAACGGAGCACCGAAAGACTCAGCCGCTCCAGCCCGGAGCGGAAAACGGAGACGAAAGCAATGACCACCAGGCGACCATCCCGAGCCGTCCCGGCTATGAGGCAATTGACTGCTTTCTGTAGTTTCCTGGCCTTATTCGCCGGCGTTGCGCCGTTGGCGGACGGCCGACAGCCCGACCCGCCCGGTCAGGCCAGGGGAACGCCGCCCAAGCACGAGGCTTATCTTTTCGCACACATGATCAAAAGCGATTACGGCCGGCTCTATTACACCGTCAGCCTCGATGGCCTGCACTGGCGGATGCTCAACGCCGGCAAGCGGATTACCGATGACTATCGCGGGCATCCGGATATCTGCCGAGGCCATGACGGCAGGTATTACCTGGTTGGCAATCGCGGCGATTCGGCCCCCGATATCAACTTCTGGGTCTCTCGGGATCTGGTCACCTGGACCCGGCACGGCGACTACGCGCCGGACCTGTCCAAAACGCCGGACCATCCGCATCCTTTGAAGCGGATCGGTGCGCCCAAGCTCTTCTTTGATCAAGCCTCGTCACAGTACTTGCTCACCTGGCACACGCCCAACCAGCCGGGAAGCAAAGACGACGCCGAACGCTATTGGGCCAGCCAGCGGACACTCTACGTGACCTCGCGCGACCTCAAAATTTTCTCCGATCCGCCGCGACGCCTGTTCGCCTGGGACATGGCCACGATTGATGTGATCGTCCGCCCGGAAGGCGGGCGATATTACGCCATCATCAAAGACGAGCGTTACCCGACCCTGGACTGGGTGACGGGCAAGACGATCCGGATTTGTTCGGCCCCAGGCCTGCTCGGCCCATACACGGAACCCGGGCCGCCGATCAGCCCCAACTTCCGCGAGGCACCGACGTTGATCCCGTCACCCGACGGCAAAATCCATTACCTTTACTACGAGCAGTATCCTGGCGTGGCTTACGGCCTGTCGGTCGCGGCCAGCCTGAACGGGCCCTGGTACCAAGTTGCCGGCGGCATGGGAATCGCCACCTGGAACAAATACGAAATACCACCGGACGTTCGGCATGGCTGCATGATCCCTATCACGCGGCGACAATACGACGCCATTGTGGCAGTTTTCGCAGACAGCTTGTGATGCCGATCGAAGCCGGAAGATTTGTCAGGTAACGATTGCATTGAGCCCTGCCATGAAACGATGCGTTCTACTCGTACTCATCATGTTTACCGTGCCCCGTCGTTTCGGGTGACAAGATCCAAACTGATGCCGGAATAGGCCATGACGGACCAACCCAAGCACCGAAGCGCGCAACAGGCGCGCCACAAAGGCATTCGTTTTGCCTACGGCGAGGCTTCGGCTCCGCCTCGGCCAGCATCATAAGTCCAGTAATGTCAAACATTAATCGTTTAGCTAAAAGCACTTACAAACTGGGGTTCAGTACTTGTTGTCCGATTACCTTTGACACGCCCATTGACAGACGAAACTGTCCAGATGCTCGTAGATCATCGAGCCCAACAGCCGGAAGGGTATCCCTATGTTTTCGTTCCTACGGAAAGGTATGAGTACATACAAAGAGTGCTCAGGCCAAAAGGCGAGTGGATGCGTACTGATTCCCGACTCAAAGTCGCAAACAATTTTCGACGGCAGTTCAATAAGATCCTCAGAAAAGCCGGTGTCAAGAAGGAAACCTTCCACGATTTTTGAAGGACAGCCATAAGTATGTGGCTTGCCAATGGCATGAGTGAACATGATGTGATGGCCCTTGCAGGGCACGCAAGTTTCGCGACTACCCATGAGTTCTACCTTGCAGCAGCCGATGATTTGGTCCCTCGTGCGAGGGCTGCAACTGCCCAGGGCATGCGTCAAAAATTGGTGCATTTTGGTGCACGTGCCTCTCAGAGTTGAAAAAGGGTTGACAGCATGTTTGGGAAGTTGTTATATTGCAGCAACTTAGAAATTGCCGGGAGTGTAGCTCAGTTGGTAGAGCAACGGCCTTTTAAGCCGTAGGTCCTGGGTTCGAGTCCCAGCACTCTCATTTTTGTCTCATTGGGCTTGCGAAGGAGATCACCTGATTTGAACGGGCTATTCTACAATTTGGGCAGAAAAGTGGGGCCGAAAGTCCGCAAGGGCAAGTGGATGTGGCAGTCAGTCGCCGGCAGCGAGACCGACGCAATCAAGGTCGAATATGAGGTCGGCCAGGACCTTGCGTGCGAAATAAGGCGCCAATTGGGTTCCGGCCGGAACGAGCAGGCCGGTTGCCTGCTGAACCAAATCGGTCGCCGCCTGGCCGCTTGCACCGTCAAGAAGTCTCGCAGATTCAGTTTTGAGATTGTCGAAAGCGTCGAGCCCAATGCGTTCGCTCTGCCGGGAGGATTCGTTTTTGTGACGCAGTCGCTGGTGGAGCTCTGCGGGTACAATCCGGACGAGGTTGCTTTCATACTTGGCCATGAGATGGGTCACATCATCCGCGGTCATGCCATGAACCGGATTATTAGCACCTCGGCTATCGCGGCCGTGTCTCGAGCGACACCGGTTCGCGGGATCCTCGCGGGTTGGCTTCGCCGGGTCGGTGTGCAGTTCTTTGAGAGTGCGTATTCACAGGATTTGGAGTCTGAGGCGGATAGGTTTAGCGTGCATCTTGTTGGTGCCGCCGACTACGAGCCTCGGGCCTCTATGCAATTGTTCTGCCGCTTGGCTGAGCTGAAAACCTCTGCCCATCAGGTTGATTTGGGCAGTTATTTCTCCTCGCACCCGCCTTTCGATGTTCGCACCCGCAATATCAACCATCTGTTGCACAAGCTTCGACAGGGAGCTTAGCCGCCAGGTGGTCGTCGATCTGCGGTTTTGAATCCAGCAGAATCTCCAGGGCGAATTGATCCGAGTTGCCCCGTTGGTGGTGAGCTTGATGAATCCACGAGACCAGGGCGTCAACGACCTTGGGGTCGAAATCGTATCCGGACGAATCCACCAGGATTCCAATGCCCTCGGAGATGGACCGTGAATTGTGATAAGATCGACTTGAGGTCAACGCGTCGAACGTGTCCGCCACAGCCAGGATGCGGGCGCCCAGCGGGATGGAGCTGTTCGACAAGCCGTCCGGATAACCCTGACCGTTCCATTTTTCGTGATGACCGCGGACGATGCCAATCTCCTGTTCCAGGAAACTCATTTTGCCCAGGATGCGAACGGCTATGAGAGGATGTTGCTCAACGATATTGCGTTCACGAGGGGTCAGTTTACCTGGTTTGGACAAAATTGAATCGGGTATCCCGATCTTGCCGATGTCGTGAATCATGGCGGCCCGGCGAATGACCTCCAATTGTTTGGGGGGCATGTTTATGGTCTCGCCGATGCCGAGAGCGTACCGCGTTACGTTCTCAGAGTGTCTCCTCGTGTAAGGGTCTTTTGCTTCCAGCGCCTGGACCAATCCCCAGATGCTTTGAATGAACATTCGCTCCGCCTGCTCCGACAGACCGGCGATGCGTCTCTTGAGTTCCCGTACCTTCTCAAATTCAATGTCGCTGGGCTTGAGCACCTTGGCCATGGTTTTGTCCCAGAGTTTGACACAGTTTCGGCCGGCACTCTTCGCTTCGTAAAGAGCCAAATCCGCCCGGCGAATGATCTCGCTGGGAGAATCGCTTTGATCGGGCAAGCCCTGGGCGATCCCGCAGCTTATGGTCATCGAGATATTTTCAGCGACCCGTGTCTGCTGGACTTTGGCCCGGACTCGCTCCAGCAACACGGCGGCATCCTGCGCTTTGGTTTCGGGCATCAGTATGACAAACTCATCGCCTCCATAGCGGCCGAGTATGTCCGGCGTTCGCTTCTGGCTTTTCATACATGCGGCAACCTTCTTGAGTGCATCATCGCCGGCCGCATGACCCAGCACGTCATTGATAGTCTTGAAATTGTCCAGGTCTATGATCCCGACGGAAAACGGACGCTTGTATCGTTTTGAGCGGGCGCATTCAGCCTCGAGCTTGTCCTCGATAAGTCTTCGTGAACCGACGCCCGTGAGTGCATCGGTCAGAGAAGTAATCCTTGCCTGATGATACAGACTCGCGTTGGTCAGATGCGACGTCAGGATTTCTTTTGTGAGTTTTGCTTTGTAAGAGGTCAGTTCCCCGTTCAGAATGCTGTAATCCGACAGCCCGCACATGCACAGGTAGCCGGCCAGTTCGTGTTCGGCGTCGCCTTTGCGTCCTGAGATCGACAGCGGAATAACCAAACGGGGGGGCTGCGCGCCGGCCCTTCGACAATCGTCCGGAATCCTGTCATCAAGCGGCTCTTCGCCACCGGCCGAGCGTTCGAGCTGCTCGCGGGGGCATAGACACTTTTTGTCACTTATGACAGCGGGGGAAGATTTGCTTTTCGTTCGTCGATCTGCGATCACGTCCAACGAACCGGGATGATTTCGCCAGAGGCACAGGACACATCGCCCGGCTTGAAAAAGTTTCGGCACTTCTTTGGCAACCGTATCCGCCGCTTCGTTGAGCTCGATGCTCTTGAGGCAGTTGGAGAGCATGGCCACTTCTTCGGCCGCCGCTCGGTCCTCGAGCCTCATCCGTCCCATAAGATCGCGCGCCGAGAGAATTCCGACAACCACCCCCTTGTCAATGACGGGCAGATGGCGAATATGATTCTCAGCCATGATTTCCCGGGCCCGGTTGCTCGGAGTGCCGACGGGGCACGAAACGACCTGGGGCGTCATGATTTCGGTTATGGAGATTTTCTCCAGGTCCATTGAAGAAGCAACCGCCCGGCTGACAATGTCTCGCTCGGTCACGATGCCTGCGAATTTCCCGTTCTGGTCGTTTACAATAAGACAACCGATCTTATTGCCAAGCATCATGAGCGCGGCGGACTTAATGGTGGTGTCACGACCAATAGTCACGATTTGTGCGGGGCGATCATCAGTTTCTTCCATCTTTCTTGTCCTTTGGATGACTCATCAATCATGGCTCTTTGCCCGGGGCAAGAGGCTATTCAGCCCCTTCAGACCGTATCTATCGGCGTTAAGAGCGTGGTACTTCCGAAGTTTTTGCAGATGCCGGCACGATACGGCGCCGGCCCGGGTCGTTATCGGCCGGAGGGCCGCGATACCGGGACAAGCGTGTCTGAGGGATTTTTTTTTTAAGTTACGCCGGGGTGCTGTCGATACTAATGGGAGCTTGATTCAACAGACCTCCAAGTGTGCAGAGAAACCGAAATCTATGTGGAGAGCGAGAATCACTTCCTTATGGTGACGGAAGATACAAAGTACAAGATCCTGTTGATCGACGACAACAAGCTTGACCGGATGGCTTTTGCCAGAGTTGTCGAAAGCAAGAAGCTCCCGTATGAGTGCGTCATGGCCTCATCCGTTTCAGAAGCCCAAACCATCCTGGAGTCGGGACGGTTCGATATTGTGGTTTCCGATTACTCGCTGACGGACGGTACCGCCCTCAATATTCTCGATTCCGTGAAGAATACTCCCGTCATCATCATCACGGGGACCAGCGACGAAGAGATAGTCACGAGCGCATGGAAAGCCGGGGCGTATGACTACCTGCCGAAGGACCTCGAGCGAAACTATCTCAGAGCCGTTCCCAGAACAATCGAGAACGCCATCAAGAGCAGGAAAATGGAGGAGGCGCTCGACAGAAAACAGAAGAACCTGGAGGCCGTATTTGATGCGGCTCCCGTCGGTATGTTATTGGCCGATGAGAACATGAACATCACGCATGTTAATCACGCCATCAGGCAGATGGTCCACAGAGACGCCGTGCAGATTCGCGAGCGGCCGATTGGAAATATCCTGGGTTGTATCAATTGCACGCACGAAGGGCAGCGGTGTGGGCACAACCCGGCCTGCGCCGCGTGCGCATTCCGGAAGACGGTAGAAGGCGTGTTGGATTCAGGGCAATCCGTTCACGATGTCGAAGTCCATTCCACGTTTACGATCGATGGCAAAGAAACTCCGTTGTGGGTGCGCGTGAGCGCCGAACCGGTCATCCTGGACGGTCGCAGGTATGTGGTCGTGGCCGTCGATGACATTACGGAGCGAAAAAAGGCGGAACAAAAGCTCCAATTGGTCGAGGACAGGTACCGGACGATTTTTGAGAATTCGGCCGTAGCCATTACAATGGCGGACGACCAAGAGCGGCTTATTTCCTGGAACGGATTCACCGAAACGCTCTTGAACATGGGCAGCGAGGACCTGTACCTGCGACCGGTGGAGTCGCTCTATCCCGTCGAGGACTGGAAACGAATAAGAGCGTGCAACGTGCGACAAAAAGGAATGCAGCATCATCTGGAAACAAGAATGATCAGGAAAGACGGAAGCCTGATCGACGTTGATATTTCGCTTAGCGTCCTGAAAGGTCCCGCCGGTGAAACGACCGGCTCGATAGGCGTTATCAGGGACATAACGGAACGAAAGCGGGCGGAACGGAGACAGGCCGGACTTATCAGGGAAGTGGAGAACATCAATCAGGAATTGAGCGACTTCGCATCTATCGTCTCTCATGATTTGAAGGCGCCGCTGCGCGGCATCAAGAACCTTGCGCATTGGATAGCGACCGACCACGCGGATAAGCTGGGCGCCAGTGGCAGAGAACAGATCAGCTTGCTGTCGAGCCAGGTGGACTGGATGCATCAATTGATTGAAGGGGTGCTTGAATATTCGCGAGTCGGCCGGATAAAGGAAGAAAAGGTTTGGGTGAATCTGAATGAGCTTGTTCCGAAGATTGTCGAGATGGTTTGTCCCCCCGAGAATATAGCGGTCAGGGTCGATGTGGAACTGCCCATGATTGAGTGCGAGCAGACTCGTATTACGCAAGTCTTCCAGAACCTGCTCAGCAACGCCGTAAAGTACTTGAACAGACCCCAGGGCCACGTAGAGGTCGGCTGCATCGAGGAAGACGGCTTCTGGAAATTCAGCGTTGCCGATAATGGTCCCGGTATCGATAAAAAACACTTCGAGAAGATTTTCAGAATGTTCCAGACACTGTTACCTCGCGACAAATTCGAGAGCACCGGCATTGGCTTGGCGATCGTAAAGAAGATCGTGGACCTGTATGGCGGAAGGATTTGGGTGGAATCAGAAGTTGGCGAAGGAAGCACGTTCTTCTTCACATTGCCCAAACAGCAAGCACCGGCTCCCGAGGCTAAACTCGAAGCTCAGGTTGCCTGCTGAGGCCAGCGTTCTGTACGAGAGCACTACCGTTTGGCGCCTGGGGTCGGTGCAGCGGACTGCCAGTTGGCCGGGTCATTGCCATAGCTGCCGGCAACTCTGCGGGTGAGGGATTGACCGCGGCCATCGGCTTCGGCGGGCCAGAGGTCCTTCGGGTCGGACCCATCGCTGTAATTTATCCTGTCCACGCGGATGTAATAGCGTTTTCCCTCCTCATCCACGTCGCCCGGCATGCTCAACTCCAGGCTTTCGCCGGCGTTGCTGAGCTTGCCGTCGTAAGGGCCAAGAACCTGTTCGGCAGGCACAGCCGGGTAGCGCCACAAGAACGCCGCGGGCTCCTGAACCACCAGCAGACATCTGCCGGCCGGGATGGTCGGGGGAGGATTATCGGGAAACGTGAACTCGATGCCGTCGGTGAATCTCCAGGGCTCACCCGCGTTATAGTCGTACAAGGTGACCGGGGCGCCACTGATGTTGAGAAGCTCTATGTATTCGTATTGATCGTTCGTATATGACCCGCCAACGGGCCAGTCGGGATGATACATGATCTCGTTGATCACAATCGGGCCGACTTTTGCGCCGGCGTTGGCAAAACCCGGCGTGCTCTGTTCCATCGCCACAAAGTTGTAGCTGTCGGTGCTCGCCTTGTAGAATCGCCCCAATGAAACGCCGGTGGCCGAGGCGCCGAAGTCTTCGACCTCGCGATAGCCGGTCAAGACGCCGTTTTGGGCCGAGCTGAGATATACTTCATCACCGTCTTCGCTCAAGGCAAAAGGCTCGTAGCAGCCGGGGGCGTTCGCGTTGCCGAAATGCCAGTCCTGACGGAACACCAGATACGTGTAGGGCCCGATCGTTGTCCCGTCGGGGAGTTGATACTTGAAGGGATTGTTCTGGCTGTCGCTGAGGAACCAGCCTCCAATATCGATGGAGGTCCCTGTTGCGTTGTACAGTTCAATCCAGTCGGAAT
>DATKWR010000245.1:0-2080 GCA_035529475.1 Sedimentisphaerales bacterium
GCTGAGAGCTGCGACCGTGTCACCGTCAAAGCAGTGCGATGCTGTGGCGGGAGTTGTCTTGGGCGGCTGTTTCCACTGATAAGCGCCGGTGCCCGAGCCGATAGTCGGAAACGCGGAAATCCGCAGCCGGGCGCAGCCCATTGGTATAAGCGTGACATTTTCGGCCGGTTCGGTGGATTTAGCGGGGCTTGGCTGGAGTTTGCCGACCAGGCCCAGATGGTCTTTCTGCCATGCCGGAATTTTCTTTGCTTTGGCGCGAAGCTCTATCGGTGCGGCATCGGCCTTAAAAGGCTGGTTGTCGCCGGGCCAGTCGTTGTGTACAACCTCGAATAAGGATGCTGGTTGTTCCTCATTTAGCACCAATCCGTAATTCCACGGCGTAGTCGGATGGATTTCCCACGCGGGCCATTCGTCTGTGCCTCCTTCGCGGACGTATTTTTCGCCGATCTTCAGCGAATAGGTCAGGGGCCCTCGATCTACCGATACGCTGTTTTGATTCTTTTTCCATGTTCTCAGCGTGATTTCCATCGGCAGGTTAAGCTCTACTTTGTCGCCGTCGGTCCACAAGCGATTAATCTCGATATAGGAACCGGGGCTGAAAAGTTCGAGCATCTTTTTGTTCATCGTCACTTCAGGTTTCTTGCACCATCCGGGTACTCGCAGGTACAGCGGGAACTTAACCGGTTTGCTCGTTTTGACTGTAAACTCGATACTCTCGGCAAACGGATAGCGTGTCTTTTCGATGATGGTCACTTGAGTTCCATCGCCGACCTTCGCCGTGACTTTACTCGGGGCGTACAGAGCCGCAGCAAGGCCATTGCCCGGCGTCGCCAGCCAAAGATGCTCGGCGTAATAAGGCCAGCCGTGCCCCGTGTTGTGCTGGCAGCAGCGATGATCATGCGGATTGAAATGCAGCATCGGCCCGCCGTTCTGCAGACCCGGCGACTTGCTTTTTCGGTCGCAGAGAATCATATTCGGCGCTGTTAGATAATGCAGCGCCTTGAGGTCGGCGGTAAACGCCGCCGGCAGCGAATTAAACGCTACATCCTCGCAGCGGTCGGCCCATTTCACATCGCCGCTGATAGTCAGCAGAGTTTCGTGTGACAGCATCATTTCGACCATACCGCATGTTTCGACTGCTTGGCGCGGGCCTGTAAATCCTTCCCGGCAGTTCTCATCGCCGCCGAACATCCCGCCGGGAACCTGGCCGTACAGGTCCCGAATCTTTTGCCAGTTGCGCTCGGCCGCCTGCAGATGGTTCGGATTCTTCGATTGCATATAGAACGTGCCGGCCTCGCCGAAGCCCTGCGACATATTGACGTTGTGCCAGTTGATAACGTCCTTTTCCCATTCGGCGGTATTGCGATGCACTTTCCCGGCCAGCTCCAGCAGGAATTTATCCCCTGTCCGGTTGTACAGCCAATATACACTGTAGAGCAGGTCGCCTCCGCGCATCTTCGGCCAATAGCCCACCAGGAACTTGTCTTCCGGCACGGTCGTAAGGTACTTCATATATTTGGTCATCAGCTCGATGACCCGTTTGTCGCCGGTGAACTCATAATAATCCTGCAGGCAGAAGAGCATAATCATATTAGGCCACAGGTCTTCACGGCCCTCTAAGCTTGTCGCCGCTCCTTTCCTGCCCTTGTCCGGCCCGAACCAGCCGTCGTCTTTCTGGCTTGCAAGCGCCGCTTCTATCCATATCTTCGATTCTTTGATTATTCGCTCGTCGCCGAGGATGTAGCCGCAGTTGCTGAATCCCTTGAGCCAGTAGGCAGGCTCTTCCCAGCCGTGATCGCCTTCACCCGCAGGGCTGAGCCACGCGTTGCCTTCTTTCTTTAGGAACTGGCTGATTTCGGTCAGGTGCCCGTGGAATCCATCCGCCTGCAATTCGAGCTGTCTGCGGACCCATCCGGCCGACTTTATCGCCCCGACCGGCAGCTTTATCAGCGGACTCGGCATCAACGGCGCGCGATTGCCGACGTAAAAGTCATTACCCACATCGGTATCAGGCTTATCGACCACACGGATATTTGTATCGCCGGAAAATGCAATCCCAGCGAGCGAAACAATCAGCGTC
>DATKWR010000246.1:0-15513 GCA_035529475.1 Sedimentisphaerales bacterium
TACGGTGGCAACTCGCACCTAATTGCAGACAGCAGCGAGGCTTGGGTGGTCATACAGTTCGCCGGTGGCAAAGGCCTTTGGGCTGCTGAGCGGTTGGGAGCTGACAGCATTCGCGCGTCTCGGCCGGGCTACATCCATGAAATCCCGGTCAACGAGCCCGGTCATATGGACTACCTCTACTCGCCCAACCTGCTGAGCTTTGCCCGTGAAATGGGATGGTACAATGGCGGTCCCTTCGATGTGAACGCCGTCTATGGTGATGGCAAAGGGCGTTGGGAAGGCGTTGCATGGATCGAGCAGGAGATGCGCGAACGCGCTGCCCGTAGCGCAAAGATCGGTCTGGTCGACATGATCTGGGCCATCCGAACCGGTAAGCTCACAGGTGACTCGGCCGGTTACGGACAGGTTGTGCCGCTCACCGATCCTTCCTCAGCGTGTCTTCGCATGCTCTGGCACGCGCCGATAGGCCCGCTGGCAGCACCGTTTGCGCCGGTGTACATGGGGCAAGACAACGTGCCGCCAGAGTTCCAGAAGCATCGCTATCTGACAACCGGCGAGGACCACCGCTTCATCGATCCGCGTCGTGACCAAAGCTTTGGTGCCGATGTCGTGTCTCAGGTAAGCCAGGCCGTCGAAGGAACTCGCTGTGCGGTATACGAATGCAAACGGCTGCTCTATCTCATGCTGCAGGACGCTGATCGCTTTGTACCGGAGATCACCCGGTCACTGGAGGATTGCGAAGCCCGTCTGTTTGAAACGACCGCCAGAGCAATTTCCATCGCTCAAAGCTTGGCCGCCATCGGTGACGAACAGGCCGCTTGCGCTGTGCTCGACTATTTCAGCTGCACCGAGCTTGTTCGCGGCCTCAACCTGGTAACGGCGATGGCAGACAGCATCGAGGCCCGGTTGAAGACGTCCGGCACTTTGCGTTCAGATGCGCCAATGAACGGGCTGCCGCAAATCTGGTAAGAAACAAGATCTTTTTGCATGCAAAAGCCTCATCGAACATCAAGTCCAGAGAATGTGTGAATAGGATCAAAAGCGGCTTCAGGTGTTGAACATGAAATACCGACAGTCTTTCACAAGTTGCCAGTGTTTTCGTATTTCAAAATATCAGTGTTCCACTATGCGGTTTGGTCATACCGAGGGGAGTTTGGCGAATTGATGAGGTCGAGCTACTAAACTGACTTAGAACTTCTAGTTATGGAGGTTCGTAGCAGCCATCGATCTCAACGCCTCCTGGTGTCCGCTTAGGGTCAGACGGAGCGGAAATTCGCCCATCCAATATCCATGGCCGGTTTGTCCTGTGTGGATGGCTCCCTTTTTGCAAGTCCTATTTTGTAATTGATATATTGTCAGAAGCAGTCTTATGTCCGGCCTGTTGACGCGACGCACATGACCGCTGGCCCTGAGCCACCTGCATTCGGCGAGTGTTCGACGAAAACCACGGCACCAAAGGCTGTGGAAGAAGCGCTGGACGGCGTGCTGAAACAAATACTCGATTCACCGCTGGGTGGTGCGCCCGGCGCGGTCGTTTCAGTGCGAACGAAAGACTGGCGCTATGTAAAATCCGCAGGTGTTAGAGACCCGGACACAGGCTCCAGGGTGGACTGCCAGATGCCGTTCCAGATCGGCAGCAACACCAAGATGATGACTGCTGTTGTCCTGTTACAGTTGCACGAGGAAGGCAAACTGTCTGTTGACGACCTGCTTTCGGTTCACCTGCCGGAGATCGCTGCCAGGCGAGCGCATCAGACTGCGCCAGCTTGCGCAGCACACATCCGGCGTTTTCAGCTACACCGATGATGCTGCCGATGGAACGCCAGGGCTGATGTCTGGCGGAACAAGCTCGCCTGACACAATGCAGCGCAAGATCACACCGGAAGAGATGGTCGATTTCGTTATAGAGCATGGCAAGCCGGGTTTCGAACCGGGTGCCGAAGGGGCTTGGAGTTACAGCAATACCGGCTACGCACTGCTTGGCCTGGTGATCGAGAAGATCGAGAGAAGGCCACTGGGCAAGTCTTACGAAACCCAGATTTTCGCCCCGCTGGGCATGGAACATACCTATATCTGGAACGACGTTCCCCGCCCCGCTTTCGGACTGCCGCGATCATACCTCGCGGCTCCTTTTGGCTACGAAACAACCCGCTGGAACACGTCGCAGGGATGGGCTGCTGGCGCGGTGATCTCGACCGTGGATGACATGCACGTGCTTATCAAAACGCTGGTCGCGGGCGGCCTGTTCCGCTCACCGGATACCCTGTCAATGATGCTGAATACGGTGCGTACCAGCAATCCGGTTCTGCTCGGCTATGGTCTCGGGCTGGCACTGAAGGGCAAGAACCTGTGGGGACACGGCGGCCAGACGCTTGGCTTCGAGTCCGACGTGGCAGCTATGCAGCAACCAAGCATGTCGCTGGTGGCATGGGGAAGCACCTCCAGCAACATACTTTCTTTTGGAGCGTCGGCCATATCCGAAGCCCTGATCAAGGCCGGCGCGCTGCCGGACTAGGGCGTGAAACTCGATGCTGGTTCCAACTTGTCAGTAGCAAGTAACGACGGCCTGTCACATGATGTAAATCAAGTCAGGCGAACTGGCCTGTCGATGGCTGCACAGCGTGATGCTGATCAGGGTTCAGTGATTGCAGGACCCATCAATCCGACTGTTGATGAACGGCGGCTATGCGGACAACACGACCGTGAACCATGGGTACTCTTATGTCCGCACCTGACCCCTAGCTTGCTAGATATTCTGATGAGTTTGACATCGTTGAAGGTCTTGCAGATGCTTGCGGCTCTGTGGAACATTGAAGCGGTGGAACATAATGATGAAGGAGACAACATGGGATCGTTTAGGACCAAGGTTATTCACTTTGCATCTTTCTTCGCAGCCGTGGTCACTGTTGCAAACACCGCCAGTGCCACATCTGGTCCGGGGTGCTTGCGCGTTGTGAATGTGGAAAGCTGGGATGTTCTAAACATCCGTGCCAGTGCATCGGCCAATTCAGAAATCGTGGATGAACTACAGCCGAGTCGCCATGGTGTTATCAGTTTAGATGGCGAATGCGGTCCGGTATCTCTGCCTTGGGCTAGTCGCTGGTGCCCGATCACACACTACAATGGTGATCGGACAACAAGGGGCTATGTCAAGGCTCGATATGTCCGTGACGCAGAATGTCCATGAGCATTGATCGACCGGTCAAAATCAGTGGCAGTGACCGTTCAGGCCACTGCCGTCCGCTTGCGCTGCCATCTGAAAAACACATCAGCTGCACGTGCTGTTTCTAACCTAACCCGCCTGTCAGGTACCCCGGCACCTGAAAATGGGTTTCCGTTCAAAACCATGCTTCCACAGGTGAGTTTCTGAAGCCGGCGATGCCGTCAAGGGCAGATGGCAGACTGAGGGGCTCTGTAACCGGCAGAGTGAGTCACTGACAGGCGCTGCGCTGTTTCCGCTGTAGGAGGACTCAGCAAGTCGTTTCGCGCGCTGGTGGAGTCGTATGGTGCTTGGCCGGCTTAGTTTGGAGGTGTAGGCATCCGTTTCGCCTGCCAGAAGGTGAAGATGTTTGGAATGGTTGTTGGAATCATTTCTGCCGCGGTATCAAACAGAGCATCCATTTGCTCTTCGCTGGCTTCGACTAGCGATTGGTCGTCCTCGTCAACCAGATGAGCGAGGACCGGGAACATCCACTCTCGCCCCATGTCCGAGCGCAAGAGTTCGCGCCAACTGTCGGTATGCAAGTGAAATGCATCCATAAAGCCCTCGCACCAGTCCATAGCAATCATATGGCCTTCCTTGGCCTGCCAAAATACTGGCTCTAGCACAGGTGGCTCACTATTCAGGGCAGCGACAATTTCATTGTAGCGCGCCATGATCAGTTCAATGATTTCAGAAGGCACATCGATCGCCTGACCGCCCAGTGCGATCGGCAACCACTGGCTGGGGACAATCAAATCTGGCGAGCAGATCACGCCGGTCAGGAACCCATCAAGGTCTGACAACTGCATGCAGTTCTCCGGGGAGTCGTCTGAACTCAGATAGGTATCAAGAACAGTTAAGTCAGTCACTGTGGTCTTCCATCACTTACAATCACATTGATCGGTCGACAGTGTGCCAGACAGAAATAACGTTTCAAGGCTTGAATGATAGGCATCCAATCCATGCTTCTGCTTACTCCATCATTCAGTCCCAATTCGGTGCTTCTGTGGATTCGACGGCATGTGACCCAAGACCTGCAGTGAGTAGAATAATTCACACACCCCGAACGCAGGTTTTGCGGCCAGTTCTTAAGGCAGAGCTACATCGCCGTCGTCACATGCTGTCACCTATTGGCCCGTATAAATGCTCACTCCCGATGTGCGGTGCGACCGTAGCGGTTCCACCAGTCAGGGGTTTTGCGTCGCGCATTGTTGGCGGGTTCTGTGTATCAAGTCGAAGTGGACTCCTTCGAAATGTTGATACATAACTGATGGCTTTCCACGCGGCTAGTATCCTCGTCGGGATCTTCCCGGCTCTTTTTTCCCGCACTCTGGGCCTGCTTATTTCTGACGGAGCAACTTAATGGCGAGACAAGGTACTTTTTTGGCGCTGGCAGTGGTCCTATCGGCGCTGCTGGTCGGTTCTGTATCGGTTTCCTCCACAGCGGAAGAGAAGGCAGCGCAGACGCCGCAGGCCGTGACCACGGAGGATCCAGACATCCCCGTTAAGGAACTCGTTTTTCTTTTGAAGCCCCTCAGGAAGGACGATCTCTTGGTCGAGGCGGACGCCTGGCAGCTGCTGCTGAAGGAGAAAGCCGAGGAGATCGCCAGGGCCGAGATCGCGGTTAAGCGCCAGAACCGAGAGATTGAGAAGGATGAGGAGATCCAGGAGAAGGTCGAAGAGGCCAAGGAGCAACTCGACGAGGTGAAGGAGAAGGCCGCGAAGGCCAAGGCCTCGGGTGATATGGACATGGTGGCGGAGACAGAGGTCGCCGCCCAAGAGGCCCGCGAAAAGGTACAGGCGGTCGGCGCTGCGGTGGGGGAAGCAGCCGAGATGGCGAAGAAGACCGCTGAGGTTCACGAAGCGATCAAGCCGGAGACGCGCGAAGGTCTGGCGAAAGCGACCGCGGCCGTTGACGAGGCCAACAAGTCCATGGGGCGCGTCCAGGGCGCGGTTGAGGAGGCTGCGGGTGCTGACAACAAAAAGGCGATCTCCGAAGCTGCGGGGGAGGCCCGGGAGGCCGCGGAAGATGCGAAGCAGGCAACCGCCGAGGTTGGTGAGGTGGCTGCCGACGTTGCCCGCACGATCGAGGAGAGTGCCGAGAAGCAACGGGTTGTCGAGACCGTGGCGGGGACCATAGAGCGGGCCGAGGAGGTCAAAAAGGAGGAAAAAGTCGATCTGCTGGAGCAGATCAACACGCTGCGCGAGGAGGGCACCGTGATCACGTATCGCCTCAATGCGGTCCTGGACGAACTGGAGACAAAGACGGACACGAAGGACAGCGACACCCAAGCCAAAATTAAGGATTACCGCCTCTATATCAGCTCGGTCCAAGGGATTCGAATCGACGTCAAGGACACCACTTCCACCTGGATCGCACTCAAGGGCTGGCTAACTTCGGACGTGGGCGGTCTGCGCTGGGCCGAGAACATCGGACAGTTCTTGGGCATAATCGTGGCGGCCTGGATACTCTCGAAGCTCCTGAGCCGGGCGGTCCACCGCGGCTTGAAGATGACCCAGCGCGTTTCCCAACTACTGGAGGACTTTCTCGTTGGTACCGTCCGGTGGGTGGTGATGATCGTCGGCATCATCATGGCAGCCGCTTCCCTGGAGGTGAGTATCGGTCCGTTGCTGGCGATCGTCGGGGCCGCGGGCTTCGTCATTGCATTCGCCCTTCAAGACTCGTTGAGCAACTTCGCGAGCGGTCTCATGATCCTCTTTTTCCGTCCTTTCGACGTGGGCGACGTGGTGGATGCTGGCGGTGTGTCCGGCAAGGTGATTACGATGAATTTGGTCTCAACCACGATCAAGACTTTTGACAACAAGGACATGCTGGTTCCAAACAACAAGATCTGGAACGACGTCATCACCAATGTCACCGGCGTCGACACCCGGCGCGTGGACATGGAGTTCGGCATCGGCTACGACGACGACATCGACAAGGCCCAGGCGATCCTCGAAGACATCGTCGCCGCTCACCCCAAGGCGCTGAAGGATCCCGAGCCGACCATCCGCATGCATACCCTGGCCGACTCCTCGGTCAACTTCGTCTGCCGTCCGTGGGCCATGACAGAGGACTACTGGGATGTCTATTGGGACGTGACCAAGATGGTCAAGCAACGCTTCGATGCCGAAGGCATCGGCATCCCCTTCCCACAGCGCGACGTCCACCTTTATATCGAGGGCAGCGCCAGCACGGAGATGCCGATGAGCTTGACGAAGGGCAAAATCACCCCTGGCGGGGCCAACCCTCAACCCCATGAGCTGTAGAAGACTCGACTTGATCTGACACCGCCCCCTTTCCAGCGAACTGGAACGAGGGCGGCGCATCTCTTGAAAGAGAATGTGGTTATCCGTTTTGATGGTGGTGCGAACCAACCTCAAAACGAAAGAAGACCACAATGTTGAATACTACCGACAAAATCATCAAACACAAAACCGGACTGCTGAACCTGGCTGAAGAACTGGGCAATGTGTCGAAAGCCTGCCAGGTGATCCCCGAGCAGTTGGTGACCGGTGCGACGGCGCGAAGCTGGGAGCACCTGATCTCCAGCGATCTCGTGCCGAGGGTTGGTCATGAGCTCAAGCGTATCCTGTCAAAGTAACCCGACACCATGCGTTGAGGCGTTGGTGTGGGATCAGGAAACCAAAGTTTGGCGATCAGCCCAGCCGGAAACAAAACAGTAGCTCGATCAAGGTAGGGAGCGTAGCATTGCCAATCAGACAGCAATCAACTGATGATGGATATGTTGGCACCGTGACGGAATCTCCTCATCAGCCAGAAAAAGAGACCGTGGGTACGCCTGGCGACTATTCAGAGAGCGTGTACCGGTTTTATCTGGAGTTGGCAGATTGCAATCACTCCACCAGACGCCTGATCGAGGAGTTTCTGCCTGAACACTTCGCGGCAAGGCTCGTAGATCTGGACTACGGGTTCGAGTTTGAGATGCCCATCCAGTGCGCACCTGACCTGGTCAGACATCTGATGAGCAAGAACATCGCAATTTATCAGCTTGTCCGGTTTGCAAAGACCAGGGGTCACTGGCGAAAGCAGTCAGCTTAAACCTAACGCCCACGAGGCAATGCAAGATCTCGCTGCCTAACAGCTTCTTGGCGCATATCGCCAAATCTCTTTTTGCCAGCAGGCGCAACAAGGGGAAGGGTTTTCGGCCCGAAGCGACTGTCACGGTCCGTTCCTTGGGCCACGCATTTTCTTGATCAAGTAAAGCCCCGCAGCGACAATGACCAACGCACCTCCCAAGAACATCAGGATGAACGCCAAAGGCAGAAAGAAGCTATCCTGCACCACATTATTCTCATCTAGCCGACCACCATAGAATACTTGCTCCAAGAACCCAGATGTGATGCCCGCAATCACCAGGGCGATGCCCAGCCACATGAATTTTGACATTCGTCACTTCCCTATTTCTCGCAGCCATGTTGTTTACAGATTATAAGATGCGGTTTCTTTTGGCTATTTAGTCGCTTGATTTGTTGAGCGGTGTCAATCCCAGCCAGGCAGCAAACTCCCGACCATTGTTGAACTGCTTGCCGCTGCCAATCGTTGCAACAATTGCAGACGCTGTAATCTGCCCCACGCCTGGTATTGTGCGAAGCAGTGCAACGCGTTTCTCACGCTCGGCGATCTGCGTCATTTCTCGGGAACAGCGCAATATCTTTGAATGTAAGAACCGCAGTTGATCACAAAGCTCAAAGATTACATCGCCCGCAACATCGGGCAAGTTAGGTTGTTCCCCATTCAAACAATCCTTGGCGAACTGAAGGACGTGATAAATTCCTTGAGGCAGAACAATGCCAAACTCGGCCAGTTGCGCCCGTATGCGCCCTGATTTGCATCAGTCGGTCGAGGCCAGGGTCTCAGGCTTGTAGTCATAGTGCCAGGGCTCGTCCGGATTGGTGAGTGGACCAATAAACGACGGTCCAGCCGCCAGCATGCTGTCTTTCAGTTTCTTGTCCCAGCTCTCTGCCCGCCAAACGGTCTTAATCTGCTTCGAGTTGGCGCCCGCAATAATCTGTCCATTCTGCATCACCTGGAAGTCAATGGCATGGGCTCGACCGTGCAGGGTAAGGCCGGGCGCTGCAAGGTTGGCGCGCTTTGAAGGCCGGAAGTTTGCGAGCCAGCTGCGGGTTTCCTTGGCATCCGCGTCCTCGTTCGTGCCAAACGCCTCGATCCAACTAGCCAGGATTTCTGCCGCTGCCTCACCAACAGACTCATTGCTGTTCCACTTCCTGATCTGCTCGTCGAGACTGCGCACTGTGCCGTGCACGTATATCTGGTAGCCGGGATTGACCTCAACGAAGTGCGCATTCACCGCTGCAATCTCGGCCAGCAATTTCTGTTGTTCTGCAGATCCCTCGAATGCCTTGATCTGCTCATCCGTCCAGCTCCAGCGATCAACCAGCTTCGGGCCCATGCGCACATAACTTCGCATGGCCAGCAACTTTCGTCCCAGGTCAGGGATCTGTGCCAGAGCCTCGTTGGAGGGCGGTGGAGCGAGTTCAGCAAAAGTCGCAGCATACTCACGACTTTCCGCACTATGGGATATATTCACCGACCCCGCTATCAGCAGAAACAGACTCAAAAACAGGCAAAGCGAAACACTTTCCTTGCGTAATGCCATCCAGCTCAGTCTCATTCTCTCTATCCATTGCATGGTCAGCTTCTAGTTGCACTTGCGATAAGTATAGTCCCCGAACTCGACCCAGTCCTTGTCTCCATCCCTGAAGACAAGAAACTCGGACTTGTCCTCGCCCAGCAAGGCAACCACGAAGCCCTTGGGTGGCTGCTGGTTGCTGCCGAAATAGCTGTAAGCCGTCATGGCCCAAATGGTTTCACCATTGACAGTGACCCGGGCGTCCCACTCACCTTGGGGATTGTCGAGGATCATGTACTCGATCTGCCGTTGCACCGCTCCGCCGCCACAATAAACCACACCTTCTGGTGCCTCCAGGGGTGTGGCGCTTTGGTCCAATTTACGGCATTCGGCTCGTAGAGACCGAATGGCGGCAGCCGATCCCTCGAGACCAAAAATACCATAAGTGACGTCCTGATCGATCATCGCCAGGTTCAAGACCGCATTTGCCGCAATCTGGTCGAGCACAAACGCATAGTCTGCTGCATCGGAGAAGACGATCTCCACCGGGTAATTGTCAACGATACCGATTGACGCGTTGGACGCTCCCGCCTGGAAAGCCCCAACCTCTGTCGATCCGTTTGACATAAATCGAATGGATAGGCCCTGTTTGCGCTCGATGTCCTGCGAACTATCATACCCAGCTGGAGAGAACCTGATCCTGTCGCACTGCAACTCGAGGGACATGTTGTTTGTCTGGATAAAGGCATTGGGGACCGACGGTGGCCCGCTGTAGTTCCATTCTGCCAATGCCGTCGTGGCAAAAAGGATGGCGCCGAACGAAGCCAGTATCGCTGCATTCAGTGTGTTGCGCATCAGAGCCTTCTCCTCTGGCTTCCTTAGTGATTTTCCGTGGCGCAGCCAACGTACGCCGCCGTTCTAACACTCTTAGAGCGGGACCAATTTGGACCGTCCGGCCTATGTTTCGCCATCCTCGCAGACTATTTGCTTTCACGAAGTTTCGCCATGAACTCGTCACACTGTGTCTTAGAACCGACAATCTTCTGGTCGTCCGTCAAACTGGCCTGTCCAGTCGCATCCAGCGCCGCCTTGGTCAGCACTTCGTCGACTTGCTCGGCGGTCATGATGCCAAGCTCCTCTGCCGCCGTCACCGTCGAGCAGATTCCGGCTGATAGGCCGGTAGCAATGCCCGCACCCGCACCGACACCCATCAAAGCACCGCCGCCAAAGATGATTGCGCCCGCGCCGCCGACAACTAATCCGACAAGCAGCGCAATTATTGTTTTTCCCATTTCGTAATTCCTTGTTGTTTTATCCGGCATTGCCCATTTGGATCGCCTTCTCACACAGTAAAATCATCCAAGGTGGATTGCCAAGTTTTTTTCGACTTTGGTTTGCTCTGGCAGTTACACAATTGGTGGGGTCGGCTTGTGAGGCATACAGATCGAGGACATCCTCCATGGCTGCGACATAGGCGGCATCGACCTTGGGAATGCACCACATGTCCTTGCGCCAGGGTTTAAGGCTGTTTTCCGCCAGGCGCCGGCGCACCGTCTCGCGCGACAGGCTGTCATGTTCGGTCAGCTTGACCAGTGCATCCGACAAGAGCTCCAGGGTCCAGCGGGCACATCCTGCCGGTGGGGTGCGAACAGGCCGTCGCCACCAGCAGAGCTTCTTCCTTGCCGTTAAGCTTGCGCACCGCTCCAGGGCGCGGTGCTTCAGCCAAGGCCAGTTCCAGGTTGCCTTCCACAAAACGACGTTTGGTGCGATAGACGGTGGAGCCACCGGCCACCACCCGGGCCGCGATCTGCGCATCGCTGGCACCCGCATCGGCGGCCAGGAGGATCTGTGCCCGCTTGAGCTTACGGGCCGGATGCTTGCCGCCACTCAAGAGCGCAGTGAGTTGATCGCGTTCTGATTGGTTCAACTTGACGCGGTATTGTATGTTCATCAGGGTCTCCTTGTTGAAAGAAGCTCTGATGAATCAAAGGGAATCTCCCACGATTCATATCGTTCGGAATCTGCTCTAATCGTAGTTTGATTGGCAATTTGCAGGTCAGCTTTTTCTGCAAAAGGCACTTAGATTGGGGCACGGCAGATTGGTTCAAAAGGCACCCCCGATAATTCTGAATGAAGCCAAGCCATACCTTTAGTCTTTCAAGTCTTTCTTTTAGATTGATTCCCCCCAACACAAAGCAAAACGGGCGCTCCCAAAAGAAACGCCCGCCGATACCACAGCAAATGATTGTAGGGTTTCAGGTCACTAACGGGGGCTGCACCTATCGTAACGCATACAGCCGACATAGTTGGAGTTGCCATAAGTGACACCGCAAACGTGGCACATCGCGATGCCGGTGGAGGAGCCGTCCACAGCATCAACAGCGGTCATTGCTGCCCGATAAGGCTTTCGGTAGCTTCGCGCTTAAATAGTCGTTCCGCATTGCCATTCGCGATCTTCTCGCCAACACTCTTTGGCAACCAGGAAAGCCACAAACGGCTCGCGGTGATAGACTGATCGTATCGCTCCCACTGGCTGTTAACCCATGTATCCGTGCCGATCATGAAGCGATCGGAGTGACGGATCAGAAGTGCCTCCCAATCAGGATCCAGCCCGCGACCACTTATGATGTCTCTGTTCCTGATGGATGTATCGGCATACAGGCGCGGATAGCGATCCATCATGTCATCAATTTCCGCTGGCGGGGCTGTCATTCCTGCGTGGGCCCAGATCAGGGTCACATCGGGCGCAGCATTGAATAAAAACCGAACGGGTTCGGCACCTGAATGAACGTGCAGCGGAATATTTCGCTTCACAGCTTCATGGGCAACCGACGTCAGCAAGTCCAGGTTTGCTCCGTCCATCGTGTGGACATGAAACTCGCCTATCCCCTCATGTGGGTGCTTTGCCAGATGCTCGGTAAGGTAATCCGACACATCCGGGTTCGACATCCAGTTCGATGAATCCCAGTTTTCATAATAGGGCCGCAGCTCAGGGACGATCCGGGAAGGCGCAAGCTGCCATAGTCTGATTGTTCCAGCTTCTGGGGTGGAGGAAACGAGCGCAATCGGGATTCGATTGCGATCAAATAACGCAATGACAGTTTCCGGCGGAAACGGGCCCCAAGCCGGTTCATTATAGTGCACGTGGACATCGAAAATCGGGATCGTCTTGGCATCTTCACCAAGCAATGGCTCCGCCACAGCTGGGGATGTGACCAATAGAGCCAGAATCACTGTGAGCCACTTATGCATCTCATGCCCTCATGAATGGAGGCCGACGGCAAAAAGTGCTCCCGCCGAGGTTGCGGCACAACATGAATTATCTGCCTGCCAATCATTTTTCGCTGCACTGCTTAAGCCGACATTCCCCAAGTAGAATGCCGTTCTTTCAAGTTTGTACCGGTTTTGCGTGCCGATCAAGACTCTTGGACAAGCTGTGCTGGTACTCGGTGATCTGTCGTGCGGCCTGATCGCTATTTTGGGTTCGGCTGCAGGTTTGACCCGGCTTTTTGGCTGAACATCACCGGCCCAGACAGACCAATTGAGCCACGTTCCTTTAGATTTCATCGCTAAGGCGGTCATGCGGGAACCGGCGGTGCGCGCAGCCGCTGGATGGCTGCCAAGATGCGATTAAATAAATCTCCGCTGACGGCAACTTCAGCAAGCTGTAAGGTAATGGCACGGGCATGTCTGACGACGCGCGCACCAATCTTGATCAGCCGGGTTTGCAAGCTGGTTAGAGACCAGTCGGCCATCTCTTTGGGAAGGTCCGTGCCTTGCAGGAAGGCACCCAGATTGTAGGCTAGTGCGTGAAGCTGAAGGCGGACCTCGTTCTGCGCCATGCCCTTGCAGGACAATCGCGTCCAATTGATAGCTTGCTTGCCTTCCTTGATGTACTGCTCGGCGGTGCCGCGTTGATTGTAGAAGCGGATGATTTCGTCCGGCTCCATCGGCAGGTTGGTGACGACAAAGCCGACGCGGGGGAACAACTCGCCGGGATGCCACTCGACCTTGGCGACAACACGGCGGGGCTTATCCCATGATGCCGCCTGATGCTCAAAGTCACCGTAGACGCACTTCACGCCTTTTGGTGGGCGTCCGACTGGGTGCTTGAGCAGATGTGCAATCCTGCCCTGAAGGACACGATTGGCGCGAAGCCGGATGGCGTAGAAATAGCCCGCTGTTTCCAGAGTTTTGTATAGCTTTGGGATGGCGAAGGCAGCATCACCCCGGAAGAACCGCATCAGGTCATGCTTTGCATATCGTGCAATGACCGGCTTCAGAACCGTTTCCCATCCGTCCGCGCTGTGCACATTTCCAGGCCGCAGGGCGCATCGTTCCAGATGGCCGAACTGGTTGAAGACGAACAGTGGGTGATAACACATGCAGCCGAAATGCCCGTTCCAGGCGGTGCCCTCCTGCGCGCCGTGGGTTGGGCTGACGGAACTGTCCATGTCCAGCGTGGTCCACTTCGGCGGCTTGCGCTCGTGAACACGGTCGATCCATTGTCCTGACGTATCAGCCAGTGCAGTGCGGTTATCAGACGTCGCCAGCGTCTCGGTCTCGAAACGTCCCATATGGCTTGCCGACGCGGCTTTGGCATCCATAGCCCGCCCGCCAACCACCTGCCGCATCACCGGATCAAGCGCCAGACGATCCGCATCATTTACGTCCTCATATCCGGCCAGCCGCCCGAAGACTGACTGGCGCAACAGACCGACCAGCGAGTGCAGACGATTATGGCTAGTGTGCGTATCTCTCAACAATCCGCCAGCAATGTCGTGCAGGCCGAGGACTTCATCGAGTTCTCGGAACAACAGCAGACCGCCGTCAGAACTGATCTTGGAACCACGGAATTCCAGCCGCACCCGTCGGTCAAAACCAAGCCTGACATCACCCGTTTCGTCTGCACCCTCGGGGTGATCCATGACCTGCCGCCCTCAGCCGAGCTAACATGCTGAAATATAACACGTTACCGGCTCTCAGAAGCGGAAAATCGTCAAGTTACTTGGGGAATGCGGGATCAAATCACTGATTCCTGTAACGCCCATTGCAAGCCAGGCTTCACCGAAAAACAGGGCCAGTATCTCGCCTTTATCCATGCCTATACCTGCATCAACAAAAGGCCACCTGCCGAAGCTGACTTGCGGCGCCACTTCCAAGTGACCCCGCCATCGGTCCATCAAATGGTCATCACGCTCGAACGGCAAGGCCTCATCACGCGACAGCCAGGAAAACCAAGGAGCATCCAAATACGCATCGCTCCCGAAAACCTGCCCGTCCTGAGATGACAGGCAATTCAAACCGTCATAATCTCTGTGTCACGCCACTAGTTCTGCAGACCTTGGCGTGAGTCTGGAGACATCGTCTCTAAAAGGCAAGAGCTGCAATACAGGTGAGCATATAAAGCCCGATCACAATCTTGCAGAGCATCCTTATTTTCGCACGACGCAGGTCATCTCGTTGTCCGGCGGCCATGCTGCCTGGACCTCGTCACCCTTGACCCAGAAGTAGACGCCGAAGTCGGCATCGTACCGGCTGCCTGATCCTGATGGTGAGAGGATACCCACCTTGGTGGTGTCGCCGCGCTCCAGCCGCACACTGGGAGGATCGGTTGGAATGAACGTGGCCACGATCACGTAGGCCGGGTTGCCGTTGCACATGTAGAACACCGGTTCGCCGCCATCCACCAAGAAATACTTTGCCTGCATCTCGGCTATGCGCCGGTCATAGGCGCCAGCCGTGCATAGGCGCTTGTCTTCGGCCTTCCAACAGTCGTTGCGCCCGCCAATCCAGCCACGCTGCATGACTTTCAGTTCCTTGATCGCCTCGGGACCTCCGGCGTCCACCTCTTCCATGGCGGCGATGGCCTGCTTGTAAACCTCGGCCATCTTTCGGTCCTTACCCGCCAGCTCCTCGTTCTGGCAGATCAGGTCTTCGATCTCGTGTTCAGTCTTGCTGCAGTCAAATGCAGGGCCAGACTGAGCGAGAGCAGGTGTTGCGCATGCCAGCAGGGTCAGTCCCAAAAGGGCCGTAATGTAAGGTGCCTTCATCGGAATTGCCCCTCAGGCGTTGTCTTCAACTGCAATGACAAAGTCGTGCGCCGAGCGGGTGTCTTCATGCAGCGGCATGTCTGACATCACTATCAGCAGGCCCGGATGCATCCGCTTCTGGATTTCGGCGATGATTGGCTTATCAGCACCGAGGCGCTTGATGGTGTCCTCCTCGGGATGCTGGAAGCCGTTGGAAAGCGTCGGGTGATGGCCGATGGCATGCCAGGCAAGACCCTTGCGACCATCATGCGGCTTTTCCAAAATGAACACGTGATTGCCCAGCGGCTGGTTCGGATTCTTGATGTAAGCCTTGCCAGTGGCAACGATCCGGCCGTTTTCCAGCACCATGATTTCCTGGGTTGCACTCGATACCAGGATCGAGGTGGCGGTGTGGCCTTCCTCGTGCTGCGGAATGCGCTGGGCCGCTGCCGTCTTGAAGTGTTTGCCCGTAAGTTCCTCGAACTCATGCTCAGCATAGTCTGCCAGCACCATGCCTGGGTGAACCACCTGCCTCGGCTGCGAGTGGCCATTGGCAAGGATGACGGGCGTGCCAAGATGAGTAACAGTGAATAGCAACTGTGAGAACTTGACCGGCAGGCGAACGCACCCGTGCGAGGCCGGGTAGCCGGGTAAATTGCCAGCA
>DATKWR010000247.1:0-5061 GCA_035529475.1 Sedimentisphaerales bacterium
GTCTGCGAGGAGATGGCCATGATCTGGGCGTCCGGGCCTTTGCTTGGGACCAGGCAGGACATGGATGATATCATCAACGCGATTGCCAAAGTCTATGAGAACCGGGACAAGTTGAGTTCGATGTAGAATTAGGTTATCAGATCATCAGGTCATCAGGGCGCAGGATACCAGGAGATCAGGGTACCAGGAACGGACCTCGCAGCGGGCGACAACCAACCTGGTATCCTGATAACCTGATACCCACTACCTGATATCCTGGTACTCTGATACCCTCAGTTATCTTCCCGCGCCTTTTCTGGCTTTTGCCAGCGTTTGCCTTGCAATTTTGATGACGTTCTTGTTGTCCGTGGTTTGCAGTACCTTCTGCAGGGCCTCGGTGACCTGCTGCGGATGTTGCTCGACGATCTTCTCGCTAATCGCTGCGACGGCGAAGCACGCCTCGACCTTGGTTGCGGCGTCATTCAAATGCGTCATGGCCATCGCCAGGGCTTCGACCGAGGGCACGGTTCCCAGCACGCCCAGCAGAAGCTTCTTGTCTTCGTTGCGGACGATCAGCTCGGCGGCCTGCTTGCACATGGTCAGTTTCTGCTTGGCCGAAAGGCTGTCATCCCGGACCAGGGTGATGTAGCCTTGCAGAGCCGCCGTCTTTCGAGACGGTTGAGCTGAAGTCTTGGCCAGCGCGAGCAGGTCGGGGGCGGCGTCGGCGGTCTTCCACGAGCACAGCGCGCGGACGGCCGCATCGCTGACCAGCCCATTGGCATCGTTAGCCGCCGCCCGTACGGCATTCAGAGCCTCCGGTCCTCCAACGATACTCAGGACGCGGAGCAGGCCGGCCTTCTGCTCGGGCTTGGCGCGGGCCAGCAGGCTCGTCAGTTTTCCCGTTTGAGACTGCGGGTTGTCGGTTTTTATGCAGACGGCGCTCAAAGCGCGTTCGGCGGCGTCAATGTCCTGGGACTCGGTCGCTCGCATGAGCACCTCGAGCAGCGCCGGAAGGTCCTTGATACTGCCCAGCTCGCCTATTTTTTTGATTGCCGCCGGGCGGACCTGTGCATCCTCGCCGCCCGCGGCTTTCAGAAGGACGGGGATGCTCTTTGTCATTCGGCGGCGTCCCATCAATTCGAGGGCTGCCAGCCGCTGTTCGGTCCGGCCGCTTTCGAGCATGGCCATGATGGCGGCATCCGTCTTGTCGCCGGAGAGGGCCGCCAGACTATCCTGAGCGGCCTGGCTTATCTTCGTGTCGGCGTCGCCCAGCAATTCCACCAGCACGGGCAGAGCCGAAACATGGTCGATCTGCGGCAAGGCCCGGATGGCTTCGAGACGCACCGCCGTATCGCCCTTTTTGGCGAGGGCGAACAGCGCGGGCAGGGCCGTCGCGTCGCCGCGCTTGCCGAGCGTCCAGATCACGAGGATTTGGTTGTCGGCGGGCAACTGGTTCAATTCGGCGCTTAACGCCCGGGTGACTTCAGCGCCGGTCATCTCCAGGGCCGTCTGGCAAGCGGCCGAGAACAAAATGTAGTCGTCGCTTCGCACGTGCTCGCGCAGCAGGGCGACGCCGTCGCCGCCGCGAGCTAGGATTGCACCACGCAGCGCGCCGCCACGGACCTGGTGAGGGCTGTCGAGCTTGCGCAACTGATCGTAGATGGCGATGGCTTGCTGTTTTTGCCCTTCCGCGGCGGCCGTCTCAGCGCAGCGGAACAGGCCCTCGCATACGTTGAGCCTCTGGACGCCAGAGGCGACTGCCAACTGGCCCTGCAGCGCTGCGGCGGCTTCGGAAGTGCCGATGCTGCCCAGAGCCCGCGCCGCCGCTGCGGCTACTTGCGTATCAGAGTCAGTCAGCATGGCCGCCAGCGCGCCGACCGCCTGGGCGTCGCGTCGTACGCCGGCGCTGCCGATGACGCCGACCAGCGGCATGCCCTTGAGCTTGCCCAGTGCTTCACGAAACGCCTTGTCCACAGCCGGGTTGCGGATAGGTTCGAGCGCATAGCGGGCCATGTGGGAGAGCTTTTCATCGCCCAACATCGCCGCCAGAGGGGCTATCGCTTCGCGCGTGCCGATCAGTGCCAGTCCTCGGCAAGCGTCCACTTTTTCTTTGTGAGTTGCATCCTCGGATTTGATCACGGCGATCAACTTGCCCTGGTCCTCTTTCGGCGGGACCGTCTGCGCAAAGGACACAGCGCTGCCGGCCAGCAGCAATGCGACGATCAGGATAATGTGTATTCTTGACTTTGACATGATTTGACTTCCTTTCTTTGTAGGGCGAGCTTTTAGCCCACCGATTCAACAATGGCGGGGCAGGCCCCACCCTACATATCTGGTCCTCAGATGATCCACGGCTCACGCATCGCACGCGAGCGGAACCGGTTGGCTTCGGCGTCGTTGATGAATTCTTCTTTGACCGGGTCGAATTTCAGGTCGCGTTTGAGCCACATACAGATGTTCGCCGCGTGGACGGTCGTCATGGACCGGTGCATCATCACGGGGTTAGCCACGGTCTGCCGCCGGGATTTGACGCAATCGAGAAAATCGCGCACGTGGCTCATCGGCCTCTGCGTGCGGGCCTGGTAGTCATAGACGATCTTCCTGAAGTCATCCAGCATGGCGGGGGTGGAGACATCGGGCTTGGAATACCCATCGGCGGCGGCCACCCAGCCCTCGGTGCCTTCGTATCGCACGCCGCACGAGCCGCGCCAGTACTTTTTATCCATGTCGCGTTCCAGGACCATCTTGATGCCGTTGGCGAACGTCGTGACCATGCCGTCGCCGCTTTCATTGTTGACGTACTTGTACTCGATGGCGGCGGTGTCGCCGGCGCCCATGCCCACTTGGCACTGGGCGAACGTGTGAGCGCCCCATTCGCCGATGCAACTGGTGTGGAAATCGTAGAAGCCGCGCCAGCCGCCGCGTGTGTACGCGGAGTTATAGGGCCGCCAGGGGCAGGGGCCTAACCATGCGTCCCAGTCCACCTCGTCTTTGGGAGGCAGTGGCTCAGCGGGCAGCCAATCGTGTCTCATTTCCGCCGCGTCCCAGGGGGCGATGTGGGCCCGAACGGTGTGCACCTTCCCGAGCCGGCCGAGACGAAGCATTTCGTTGCAGAACGTGAAGTTTCCTTCGCTGAGCCGCTGCGTGCCGGTTTGATAGATGCGGCGGTAACGCCTCGCCGTTTCTACCACACCCTGACCTTCGGCAATGGTCATGGCCGAGGGCTTTTCCGAATAGACGTCTTTGCCCGCGCGCATCGCCATGATCGAGGCCAGGGCGTGCCAGCGGTCGCCGGTGGTAACCAGCAGCCCGTCGATGTCGGTGCGCTCGGCGAGGAACTCGGGCGTGTTGCTGTAGAGCTTGAAGTCTGTGTTGCCGTAGTGCGTATCCACAATTTGCTTCACTTCCTCGCGGCGCTGCTTCTGCGGGTCGCAGTCCGCGACGAATTGCACGTCGGATTCCGGCAGCATCCAGCGCAGGTCGTGGGACCCTCGGCGACCGATGCCGAGGCCGCCCATGATGATGCGTTCGCTGGGAGCGACGCGCCCGTTCCGCCCCAGCGCCGTGGCCGGAATGACGCAAGGCGCCGCCGCCAGGACTGCCGTGCTCTTCAGGAATGCACGCCGCGTGAGGTTGGTGTTGTTCTTTGACATGAGAAGTCTCCTATTCCATCCATTGCTCATTGCCGATTCAAATCATAGCAAAGAATCGCCGAATCGTGCCGCTGATTTTACCGGTTAGCAGAGGCAGCGCCAACGCAATTCTCAAAAAAGCCCTAAACGGTTCTGAATGTTCGCGGAATTGGAGGAATATCAGGTTGAAAGAGCGGTAATCCTCGCGTATCATCGAATTCGGAATTCAATCATAATCACATTATAGAAGGATTGTTTTAATGAGACAGCAAAGACAGATGTTCACAGCGGTTGCTGCGGCGGTCGTGGCGTGCGGGTCCTTGACCATGTTGTGCGCTGCCCAGGAAAAGAAGATCGAGCTGGAACGCGACTACAACGTCAAGCCGGTCCCGTTCAACGAGGTTCGGGTCGAGGACGGTTTCTGGACGCCCCGCCTTGAAACCAGCCGCAAGGTCACGATTCCCTATACCTTCTCTCAGTGCCAGCAGACCCCGAGGATCAGCAACTTCGAGAAGGCTGCGGGCTTGAGGCAAGGCAAACACCAGGGGATCTACTTCGACGATTCGGACGTCTATAAGGTCATGGAAGGGGCCGCCTACAGCCTGCAGGTCTATCCCGATACGATGATGCGGCTGTACCTCGACCAGCTCATCAGGATCATGGCCGCCGCACAGTGGGAGGACGGATATTTATACACGTTCTACTCGCTGCCCGAAAGACAGCCCGAAAAACGCTGGACCAACATTCGCTCGAATCACGAGCAATATTGCGCGGGGCACATGTACGAGGCCGCCGCGGCTCACTATCAGGTCACCGGTGACAGCACCTTTTTGAATATCGCGCTGAAGAACGCGGACCTGATGTGCAGCACCTTCGGGCCGGGCAGACGGACCGACCCCTCGGGACATGAGGAAATCGAAATCGGGCTTTGCAAGCTCTATCGCGTCACCGGTGAGGCCAAATATCTCGAACAGGCGAAATTCTTCCTGGATCAGCGAGGTCGGCTGGGCAACCGAGGGCCCAAAGGCGATGGAAAGCTCTACGGCGCCTACGCCCAGGACCATATCCCCGTCACCGAGCAGACCGAAGCACTTGGTCATTCGGTGAGGGCCGCCTACCTCTATACCGGCATGGCGGACGTTGCGGCCCTGACCGGCAGCATGGACTACATCAGGGCCATCGATGCCATCTGGCAGGACGTCGTCGGCACCAAGCTCTACGTCACTGGCGGCATCGGCGCCAGCGGCGGCAACGAGGGCTTCAGCGGCAAGTACGAGTTGCCCAACATGACCGCCTACTGCGAGACCTGCGCCTCAATCGCCAACATCCTCTGGAACCATCGCATGTTCCTGATGCACGGCGACGGAAAGTACCTCGACGTTCTGGAGCGCGTGCTGTACAACGCGGCGCTGTCGGGCATCTCGATGAAGGGCGACCGGTTCTTTTATCC
>DATKWR010000248.1:0-3323 GCA_035529475.1 Sedimentisphaerales bacterium
TCGGCTTCGCTTTGCGGTGCGGCGGCGAAAGCCGACCGATAGCACTCCAATTCGTAAGCCCGGTCTTCCATCGCCCCGGCGGTTGTCAGGCCGATCGCGCAAACGCAAAACCACAATCCCACCATGCGAATAGTCGGAATCATCTTGCATCCCCTTTCACTGCTTTGCCCGCTCGATTGCTTTCTCCAGGGCCCCGAAGCCGGCTTGCCCTTCGCTCAGGCGAGTGACGTTGTCCTTGTCGGCGACTTGTCTGAACTGTTCGTAGCACGTCTGGATGGATTCGGGCATGGGCCACTCGCCGCCGGCCTCCTGGCACGCCTTGCGCATCTCGTCCCATCGCAGCATAAAGACGTACATGGCCGGAAGCTGCGCGACCTGAACGCGAAACCGCAAGTCCGGGTTATCCGCCGCCGCCTCGGCCGCCTTCAATTGCTTCCAGCCTTTGCTGAGCGTATCGAAAGACAGGAATTTCGCCGTGTGCGCCGAGAAGCAGCCGAGCCAATCGCCAGCGGCCTCGACGGCGTCGTGTGTAGTATTCAAATAGTTCTTGATGGCTGGTCCCGCTTCGCCATAGTAGCCCGCGATAAATTCGTCGATCAACGCCTGGCTATCCCGCGCCGGCTCCCACAAGAGCTTGGCCAAAACCCACGCCCGCAGCTCGGCCATCTCGGAGCCGTAGGACTGATAAGCGCCCTGCTCGAAGAGGCCCTTGACGTTGTGGTCCACAAAGAACTTGACGTTCGGTCCCAGGACCCGCAGGTTCGGGTGCGGCATGACGTAATGCCGGAAGTTGGTCGTATAGTCCCAGATGTACAGCCGGTTGCAGATCTTCGACCAGCCGATGATGTCGTCGCGGAACTCCTTGTTTCGCTCGTTCGCCAGCGGCGTGCTGAACGAGCACTCGATGCTGCACAGCCTGACGATGACGTTGGGCCTGGGCTTTGTCATCTTCGGCGGCTTGCGGGTGTATTGATAGGCGAGCGTGCTGATAGCGACGTTTGGAAATTCCTGCTCGATATCCGCCGCCACCGCGTTGACGAATCGCAGCATCAGTCCCGCCGGACTGCCTTCTTCCTGCTCAATCGCAGCGCACTTGGCGCACTGGCAATTCCCATGCCAGTCGTTTTGCGAGACGGAGGCAATCGTCGCGGCGGGATTCTTGCGCAAGCGCTCCTTGAGGTTCTTGACGAGTTCGGCCCGCATTTCTTCGTTGGTCAGGCAGAGCTGCGCGCGGTCGTGCGTGCGCTTGCCCTTGAGTTCGCTGAACCATTCGGGATGGTCCTGGAAGTACTTATCGGGAGGAATCAGCGGATAGAACGTGTGCACGAATCCTTCGTAACTGTGCTTGCCGCCGCGTTTGTCGTCCAGCCGCTCGCTGTTGCCGTTGCTCTTGTTCCGCACGGCCCAGTCGCCGTCGAAGGCGTCGAACCAGAAGCTCTCGCGATATTCCAGCGCCGGGACGTAGCGGATGTTCAGCTCGCCGACTGTGAGGGTGGGCTTTTCAGGTATCGTGCTGACTTTCGACGACCACCACCGGCAGCCAAGCTGGTCCTCCAGAAACGTATAGACGGCATAGAGCGTCCCTCGCGGCCGGCCGCCGGCCAGGATCAGATCGTTTCCCACCTTGCGAATGATAATGCCGTCCGCCCCCAGACCGTCGGTGGAAAAGCCCGGCGCAGCTAATTTCGCGGCATCCGGCCCGACAAGAAGACGGCTCGTGCCGGCGGCGGGGGGGCTTGGGATTTCAAACGTCGCCCCGGTTATCTGCTTGAGAAAAGCACCCAATTCATCTGCGGCGTGCCGCTCCGCTTCGGTCGCACCCTCGGCCACGACGATGACGGCCTTCGCTGCGCCGTTTTCTGAGATAGCCAAAGGGGCGCCTTGTGTGCGTCCAATGATAGCCGACAAAACGACGAACAACACAGTAATTACACTGCTCCTCGAGATCATCGCATAGTCTCCTGAAAAAATGAAAAGGCGCAAAATGGTCGAGTTCACGGGTCCGCTTGGATACAGCAATCATTTGTTTTGGAAGCCAATCTTCCACGATACCCTTCGATTCTCAGGGCTGTCGATGGTGACGCGAATTTCCGGCCCGGCTTGCTCGGTCTTGATAGCTACGCCTGCCTTGCGGTCCACATCGGAAATTTCAGCCGAGCCAGCGCGCCAGGAATCGCCCTGCACGGGTGCGTAAATACGAAGCTCATAAGGGTCGCCGCCGACAACGTCGGACTTGCCGGCAAGCTCATTTCTCGCTGCGTCCCAGTTGTGCTCGATGACGTCCACGATGCCCTGGGTGACGTGACGCGAAGTACTTACGAGCATGGGCCGTTCGCGCAGCGGCTGAACGGAAATGATCCGGCATGAGCTCGGGCGCAGCTCCGATTCCATCGCGCCGGTAAAGGGCGGCACGAATTCATTTGCCCAATAGTCGAAGCCTACGTATCCCTTGCCGGCATCGGGCAGATCGAGCTTGAGCGGGTCGATGCGCACTGTGCCTGGCTCTTTTTCGTTCCAGTTGAACAGGGCGATGACGTCTTTTCGTTGCGGCCCCGCGCCGTCTCTGAGATGCCAGATGCGCGCCATGGGGCTCTCGAACAGATCGACCGGCCTGGCGCACAAGCCGTGGTTCGGCATGGAACGCTTGACAATGTCGAGCCTCTCGGCGGGCAGGCCGGGCAGCCATTCGCTGGCGATATTCAACTGGCCGCTGATGGCGATCCAGGAGCCCCAGGCGCGGGCCTGATCGAGCGTCAGCGGGTCGCGCAGCATCAGGCAATCGGGGTCGTTGTGCCAGAGGCGGTTGTGCATGAAGTACAATCGGCTGCCCATCTCGGCGCTGGGCACGATCTTCGACCAGCTTGCCTGGATGTCCCTTCCGATTCGCATCGCGTCCACCAGCCCGACCGAAGCGCCGAGCGTTCGCATGTTCTGCGCGACGTTGCATCCGAGGATATAGACGTCGTCGCCGGCGGCGTTGCGAACGAGCCGCAGGCCGTCCCGGTAAGCCTCGACGTTTGTCTTGGCCCGGTTGTGAAAAACCGCGTCACCGAGGCCGTCGTCGCGATAATCGGGCCTGGGGTACAGTATCTTCACCGCCATGCCCGTCCAGAGTCCGTCGATTTTGATGTACTTGTAGCCCCACTGCCGGGTGATGCGCGAGACGACTTGCGAAAGAAATGCGCGGGCCTGCGGATGCGTCATATCCAGGCAGCTTCCCGCCCACGTCACGGTATAAATCGAGCCGTCGTTTTTGTGGACGAACCAGTCCTGGTGTTCTTCCAAGACGGGGCGGTTTGGGTCCCAGCCGGTGGGAATGAGCC
>DATKWR010000249.1:0-7756 GCA_035529475.1 Sedimentisphaerales bacterium
CCCGAAAAGCGTTTCCAATCCGCCTGTCATCAGCGAACTAATGGACCGTGTGGGCTGGCCTCTGGAAGACGCATGGACAACTGCAGCCGAGAACATACTGGCAACCACGGGCGTCAACGAGGGGTACTGCCTCGTCCTCGGTGTAGGAAGCGGCCGGTTGATGGAAGAGTTGGCCCGCTCTGCGAAATCGAACAAGTACGACCTGCATGTAATAGGTCTCGACCCAGACCCGGCCAAGATTGAGATGCTGCGTAATAGGTGGCATGGCATGGGCATTCTCAACGAACAGTTGAGCATCATGGTCGGTGACATCTGCACGGCGGAATTTCCACCCTATCTGGCGCACCTGATCGTTTCCGAGGATCTCGAAGCAGCAGGAACAAACAACGCAGGTACGTTTGTAGAAAAAGCGTTTTATTCGCTCAGACCTTATGGGGGTAAGATTTGCCTTGGCCTCGAGGCGCTGGAACTGTTGCAACAGGTTGCCGACACAGGCATATTGGCCAACGCCGACGTCCGCGCGTCGGGCGAGTATGCCATGCTGGAGCGCGTAGGGGCCCTGCCTGGCTCGGCAGACTGGACCCATCTCTATGCGGACGCTTCGAACACAGTTGTCTCGAAAGACACGTTGGTCAAGGCGCCGCTGGGGTTGCTGTGGTTCGGCGGTTCGACAAATCTCAGGGTTCTGCCCCGCCACATTCACGGTCCGTCGGAGCAGGTGGTGGCAGGCCGGCTCTTTATCGAAGGTGCGCATTACATGACCGCCCGCGACGTCTATACGGGACGAGTCATCTGGGAGAGGAATCTGCCGGACCTGGGGACCTATTACAAGGGGGCCCTGGACGCCAATCCCGCCCACTATTCCGGCGCCAACGTGGTGGGCACCAACTACGTCTGTGCGGATGATGGGGTCTATATAGCCAGAGGTGCGGAGTGCCTTCGCCTGGATCCCGCGACAGGCAATACGATACAGACGTTCACTCTCGCTGAAGGAGCAGCGGCGGGGGCGGATTTTGTCCAGTTGCGGATTTGGAACAATCTCCTGATCGTGGGCGCGGACCCCGTCATCTATCCGGGCGACGTGGGAGACATGAACTGGAATGAAACAAGCTGCCGCGATCTGGTCGCCATGGACCGATACAGCGGACAGGTGAAGTGGCAGCGTCGCGCCGATCATTCGTTCCACCATAATACAATCATCGTGGGCAGGGGCAGCCGCCGTGATATTCTCTTTTGCATCGACAGGGTTCCACCCGCCCAGGCTGATGCGCTGAGCCGCCGGGGCATTCGGGCCAACAACCCCAACACCCCATGGGGACTTTTGGCGCTTGACGTCGCTACGGGCGACGAAATATGGAGTACCACCAGCGACGTCTTCGGCACGTGGCTGGGCTACTCGGAAGAATTCGACGTCCTTCTGCAAACCGGCAGGCAATCGCGAGATATCGCCCCCGGCGAGCCGAGAGAACAGATTGCTTACAGGGGCAGTGACGGCACGTGGCTCTGGAACGGAAGCTCGCCCGGCGGGCCTTGTCTGCTCCTGAGCGATATGGTGATCGCCCAGAACCAGGGCGCGGGCGGTACCGCCCGCAATATCCTCACCGGTCAATCCATCTATCGCGAGCACCCGATGACCGGGGCGATGGTACCCTGGGGATTCGACCGAAAATACGGCTGCAATACGTTCGTAGGCTCTGAGAATCTGATCACGTTCCGTTCCGGGGCGGCGGGGTATTTTGATCTGAAGAATAATCTGGGTACAGGGAACTTGGGCGGATTCAAGTCGGGCTGCTCATCCAGCTTGATTCCCGCCAACGGCGTGCTCAACGCGCCGGACTACACGCGAACCTGTACGTGCGGCTATCATAACCAGACATCCCTGGCCCTGATTCACATGCCCGAGGCCGAGATGTGGACATACACCACAGTCGGTGTCGACAGCAGGCCGATCAAGAAGGTCGGCATCAATTTCGGCGCTCCGGGTGATCGCCTCTCCGACGATGGTGTCTTATGGCTGGATTATCCCAGTGTTGGCGGCTCGTCTCCCGATATGGGTATAACAACCATTCCGGCGGACCCCGAGTGCTTCCGCCATCACGCCGCGTGGTTTGAAGGCGGAACCCTTCCCTGGGTCACCGCTTCAGGGGCTATTGGCCTGACCAGGGTAACCATCCCTACCAACAAGACGCAAGAGACGCAGTACCTAGTTCGATTGTTCTTTGCCGAGCCTGAAAACGTCAAGGCAGGGCAGCGCGTGTTCGAGGTCGCCCTGCAGGGCAAACAAGTTCTGGCAAACTTCGATATCGCGGCAGAAGAGCCGGCCCACGGTATCGGTGTCATTAGAGAATTCCTCGCAATTAAGGCTGCAAACCAGATAATGCTGGAATTGAAACCGGTTGTAGGCCGGCCGGTGATCTGCGGCATAGAGGTGATCGGCCTTTGAGGCAATGCAAGTTCTATAGCCATCAGGGTGTGCAGGATGCCCCTTTTTCAGGTGTGACAAGGCTCATGTCTATTCCATGATTTCAGAGCTGCGGACGACTCGCCCCGCCAGGTCTGCCCGGTTTTGGGAAAAATTAGCCATGAGTCGTTAACTCCGGACCCAGGCGTGCCGATAGTGGGAATGGTGCATCTTTCCTATATTCTCACCGGCGTCGCCAGTCCTGGGCGACGCCACCTTTTTTTGGGCCGCATAGCGGCCATAATTCACCCAACAACCTTCCGCAGGTTCTATTACGTCAAGAGGCAAGCGGGGCCTGCACCGAACGGTCGATACAGGCCCCGAAATTCCTGATGGTATTCTACTTCAAAAGTGTTGGGTTTCAGAGAGCAGTACACGCCCGGTAGAGCCGGATGTCATCGAAGTACATCTGGCCTGTCCCGCCCGCTGCGGTTGTATTGCCGCGGCTGCCAAAACCGATCGTGATGCTCGTCACGTTAGTCAAATTCACGCCCTGATCGGCAAACGGCTGCAGCGGGATGACCCACTCCGTCCACGTAGCTGTTTGGACAGCGTTGGGATTATCGTGATAGACCACCGCCGTGCCGTTGAGAGCCACGTACATCCGCTCGGGGGCGTTCGCCGCCAAACATCGGAACCACAGCGACAGGTTCGCAACCTCTTGCCGCGTCCAGTCGCGTGCCACGCCGCTCAACATCATGGTTGCCTCGGAGAACTTCAAAATTGTTGTCGTATGACAGAGGCATCGCCTCAGCGCCGCCGTGAACATTGCCACGTTCGGTCAGAGGAACATCCAGATTGCCCGCGAAAGCGCCGTTGTTCGTGGTGTCAAACCCGTCAATCCAGCTCAGATAGATCCGGTTGCTCGCCGGGTCATCTTCGGGAAGGTCGTTGTACGATTCAATGTCATCCACGACCAGAGAAACTCCAGACGGGGCCTTTCCAGGGACTGTTCGGGTCGGCGTCGTTGACTTCATCGATTCGCCAATAGTAGGTCGTGCCCGCGACCAGGCCGCTCGGATAGGGACCTCCAGGCATACCGAGACCGATGTCCTGTCAAGAAGAATTCTGCGCCAGCTCTCCAACAACGGCCATGCGTTTGATATACTCGATGGTGGCCTCGAAGCCGGCCTGCACCGGATCGCCGGTCTGCGTGAAGTCAATCTTCAGTTGCGCCTGACCTACGTTGAGCAGACATGGAACCAGGGCCAAAGCCGTTAGTGGAAGAAGTTTTCGACACATTTTCTCGCTATCGCAGAGGTTTGGGAATTGGGCGATACAGGACTTGAACCTGTGACTTCCTGCGTGTAAGGCAGGCGCTCTAGCCAACTGAGCTAATCGCCCCGATTGTCTCTTTACTTCCACCAGAGACAACGAATCCAAAGGACTCGCACTTTACCTTAACACCCTCCGGGCCCTCCTGGCAAGAAAATTGGATGCAAAATATGCCGCCAAGTGTGCCGAGCCCCCAATGAAGCCATAGCCGGCTCGGAGAAATCAGTTGTTCCGGCGCCTTGTCGGTGTAAAATAGCCTCAGCCTCAGAAGCAATGAAAGGGTCCTCTGATGAGATTGCCGATGAATAGACGACAGTTCATAAAAGCCGCCAGTGCGGGCGTGGCTGGATTGACCGCCGGCTGTTCCGGCGCTTTTCAGAATACAGCCGGCCGAAAACGCGACAAGCCCAATCTGCTGTTCATTTGGACCGACGAGCAGCGAGCCGACACGATGGCAGCCTACGGCAATACGAAGATCCATGCGCCAAACCTGAATACGCTGGCAGCCCAGAGTGTGGTTTTTAGGAACGCTTATGTTACCCAGCCGGTGTGCACGCCCAACCGCTCGGCTGTGATGACCGGACTCTGGCCCCATACCACCGGCTGCACGAAGAACAACGTCCCGCTGCCGGCCGGCGTTCCCTGTCTGCCCGAGCTGCTCGGCGACGCAGATTATCGCACCGCGTACATGGGCAAGTGGCATTTGGGCGATGAGCTCTTCGCCCAGCACGGCTTCGAGGAATGGGTGTCGATGGAGGATGGCTACGATTCAGGTTACAGCGAGGGCCGCGACCGCAATGCGCGGAGCGACTATCATCATTTTCTTATCGAGCATGGCTATAAGCCTGATGGCGGCGGCAAATTCAGCCGGGCTTTTGCCGCCCGACGCCCCATCGAGCATTGCAAACCGAAGTTCCTCGAGCTGAAGGCTTGTGATTTCCTGCGCCGGCATCGCAGCGAACCGTTCATGCTCTACATCAACTTCCTGGAGCCCCACATGCCCTTCTTCGGGCCGCTGGATAGTGAGCATGACCCGCAGCAGGTTGACCTGCCCGCCAATTTCGCCGACCCGCTGGAGGACAATGAGCCTCTTCGCTATCGCATCATCCGCGAAGCCTGCCGTGCCAATTACGGCCAAACCGAGAGCGACATCCGGGAGCTGATTGCCCGGTATTGGGGGCTGGTGACACAGGTTGATCTCAGCGTCGGTGCGATCCTTCGCACATTGGACGACCTGGGGCTGGCGGAGAACACGATCGTGGTCTATACCAGCGACCACGGCGATATGATGGGTGCGCATCAGATGGTCGAGAAGAGCGTGATGTACCAGGAGGCCGTGAGAATCCCGTGGTTGGTGCGTGTCCCCACCATGAAGGGCCGCCTTATCGAGCGGCCCGTCAGCCAGATCGATATGGTACCGACCGTTCTTGAGCTGCTCGGCTCCAGGCGTGGTGCGGACCTGCCGGGCCGGAGCCTGGTTCCGCTCATTGAAACAGGCCGGACTACCCAGGACCATGTCTTCATTCAGTGGAATCCGAACAGCGGTGCCTTGAAGCTCAAAAAAGGCGGCACAAACCTCGCTTCCAAAAACGAGCTCAAGCGCATCGAGAACGAGCACAGCCGGGCCGTGATTTCGCCCGATGGCTGGAAGCTGTGCCTCAGCGACGTGGACAAGTCGCAGTTGTTCAATCTCCGGGACGATCCGGGCGAAACCACGAACCTTTTCGACTCAGGCCGGCACGGCGACGTCATCACGCGGCTGACCGGCAAGATCCACCAGTGGCAGGAATCCGTGCAGGACAAGGTGAAGGTCTGAAGGCCCGATAACATTGAATCGAGCTTTTATAGCGATTTTCCACACGCTTTGCCTTGCATAGACCGTTGATCTAAGCTCATGCCCGCAAAGCGCTTACATGAGAAACGCCTAAGAATTGCCGGTCTTGCTGTGATTTCTACTAACAAAATGGCTTGATTTTCGTACATTGTTTATGGTACAATATTGCCTCAGTCAGGTTCGTGTATTCGACTCTGAGTAAGAGACCGTTTGTTCTATTTGGAGGATACGGTCAAAAGGAGAAACCACATCGTCTGAATCACAGCGAAATACAGGGCTCGGGGTAAATCTACGAGCGGACCCCGGGGAGAATCTCGATTTTTGCTGATACAATAGAGCGAAAGCTTCGATAATGTGATATAGGTAGTGTGTGCAGCGTCGTTATCGATTCGAAATGGCAAATGTTCGGTCAATAGAGTAAGGAGTGAGATCATGAAAATGAAGACTTTACTAACGATTTTGGCATGTGTCCCGCTGATTGTGTGTGTCCCTGCCAGCTTTGCGCAGCCGGGAAAGGGCAATCCTAATATTGTACCGGGCTCCTACATTGTGCAGGTGGCTGACGACGAAGACCCGGCCGCGGTCGCCGCGGAAGTGGCCCGATTCGCCAACGGTGCGGTCGGGCATATTTATGAGTACGCCCTTCGTGGCTTCTCGATTCAAGTACCCCCCGGCATCACGATAGCGAGCTTGCGTGCACGGCGTGGCGTCATGACCGTCGAACCTGATCTCATCGCCCATACATGCGCTCAGACGATACCCACCGGCATTGCCAGAATCAACGCGGTACCCACTGGCGCGCCAAGCTCAGTCGATGTGGATATCGCAATCATTGACACCGGTATTGATACGACGCATCCAGATTTGACTGTTGTCGGCGGTCGTCGCTTCTACACAAGGGGATGGCGCAGCTACCAGGACAACCAGTACAATGACGATAACGGTCACGGCAGCCACGTGGCTGGCATCGCGGCGGCAAAAAATAACGATATCGGCGTAGTCGGCGTTGCTCCAGGCGCACGTCTGTGGGCCGTCAAGGTGTTAGATTCGACCGGCTCAGGATACTTTTCTGATATTATCAAGGGCGTGGACTGGGTAACTGCCAACGCTGGTACCATTGAGGTTGCAAACATGAGCCTCGGAGGCCAAGGGAAGAGCGATTCCCTTCGCAAAGCCATCGAGAACAGCGCGGGTGCAGGCGTAACATACGTTGTCGCCGCCGGTAACGAGGACGACGACATCTACGGCCCCGATCATACATATAACACAAGCGACGACCACATCCCTGCGGCATATGGGGGCAGCATTAGCGGCGTCTATACAATCTCCGCATTTGCCGATTCAGACGGCAATCCGGGCGGGGTGGGAAGCAGCACCAGCTATGGCGCGGACGATTCTTTCGCCACGTTCAGCAACTACAGTGTTGCGGGCGCGATCGCCTATGTCATGCCCGGCGTCAGCATCTACTCCACCTACAAGAACGGTGGGTACGCCACCATGAGCGGCACGAGCATGGCTTCGCCGCACGCCGCGGGCTTATTCGCCCTCGGAATTGGCACTAATAATACTGCTATCCCATATGCCGTCGCACAGACTTCATCCACTGGGCTCGTCAATGGCGGGGATACCGATGGCGTGCTCGAGCCGTTGGGGTATGCGACCAACGCGGCTGGCGATACTGCCGCGCCAGCGCCACCCACGGATTTGTCAGCTACAGCAGGCGACGGAAAAATTACCCTCAACTGGAGCGACAATCCCGAGGAGGACGTACTAGGCTATAACGTTTACCGCCGCACAAGTGAGTCCTACGGCAGTCCTTTAGCGACACTTGTCGCTAATAGTGCCTATGAGGATCTTTCCGCCACTAGCGGGACGACTTACTACTATGTTGTCACTGCGGTTGATACATCCGGCAATGAATCTGGTCCTTCCAACGAGGACAAGGCGACACCGACCGGGGGCAGTGGCAGCGGCGCAACGATGCACGTGGCGTCTATCGACATGAGTCTTAGCACGAGGAACGCCGGAAAGAACAAATTTACACAAGCCGTGGCAACTGTGACTATTGTGGACGCCGACGGGATTCGAGTAGGTGGGGCCACGGTGTACGGTTCCTGGAGTGGCGCCACTTCTGATGCGGACTATGGGGTAACGAATGCAAGTGGGCAGGTCGCGCTCAGTTCAAA
>DATKWR010000250.1:0-6645 GCA_035529475.1 Sedimentisphaerales bacterium
CGGGTCGCCAATGGGCTGATCTCGCTCGGAGTCGAGCGGTTCGAGCGCGTCCTCGTCATCTTCGAGAACGACATCCGCTTCCCCGAAGTCCTGCTCGGTATCGTCAGGGCCGGCGCCGTAGCGGTCCCGGTCAACTTCAAGCTCCAGCCGCCGCAGCACATCGATCTGGCTCGAGACTGTGGGTGTCGCTTCGTCTTCGGCAGCGCCGGGACGGACGAATCCGTCCTCGCTTGTCTGGCCGACGGGGGTGCCGAGGTCGGTATCGTCGTCGATGCCGACCAGGGTCCGCTTAGAAGCTATGAGGACTGGCTGGCCTCATCCTCGTCCGAACGCTGCGATCATGGGTCGACCGGCAGCGACGTCTGCATCCAGGCTTACACCTCGGGCTCGACCGGACGGCCCAAGGGGGTTCTTCTCGCGCACCGTGGGTTACTGCGCAACGTTCAGCTCCAGGTGGAGTCCAACCGGATCGACAAGAACTCACGGGTCTTGCTGTCGACGCCGCTCTTCCACATGAACGCCATGGCCTCGGGACTCCTCCCGTGCCTGAGCCAGGGCGGCTCGGTGGTCATTCTCAAGGAGTTCGACGCGGAGCGCGTGATCGATGCGATCGAGACGCAGGGCTGCACGTACACCACCGGTGTACCGGCCACGTACAAGCTGATTCTGGCTGCCGCGCGGCAAAGAACGCACTTGGATGCCTCCAGCCTCGAGTTCATCGCAGTGGGGTCTGCTCCCATGACACGCGCCCTTCTCGACGAACTGGTCCTGACCTTGCCCGGTGTCGATGTGATCGAAGGGTACGGGCTGACGGAGTGTGGGCCCATCATCACCCTCAACCCACGCGGCCAAAACAAGCTGGGCACGATCGGTCCCGCTCTTCCGGGCTTCGAGTGCAAGGTCATCGACCACGACGGGAACATCTTGCCACAGGGAGAGGCGGGGGAACTTGTCGTGCGCAGCGAGTGCAACGCCCTCGGCTATTACAACCGGCCGGACGCCCAGGCGAAGTGCTTCCGGGACGGCTGGGTGTATACCGGGGATATCGTGGCGTGCGATCCCGACGGCTGGTTCACCTACAGGGGGCGCGTCGACGACCAGATGAACGTGGGAGGCGAGAACGTCTTCCCGGCCGAAGTCGAGAACATCCTCGCCACTCATCCGGAAGTGCGGGACGTCTGTGTCGTTCCTGTCCCCCACGAGGTGAAGGGCCAGGTTCCGGTGGCCTTCGTCGTGCGCAGCGTCGGGTCGAACCTCGGTGAGAAGGAACTCATTGACTACTACATGACGCGCGGACCCGCGTATTCCCATCCGCGCCGTATCTACTTCATCGACGAGATGCCGCTCATGGCGACCGGGAAAACCGACCTGCAGGCTCTTGAAAGGCAGGCTCTTGCAAGGCAGGCTCGCGAGCCAGGCCCATGAACGGGCCCCTCTCCCGTCGCCCGCTGACTTGCCATAGCGACTGCTTGTCGGACTTGGAGCCCGGGACGGGGCTTGAATCGCCTGCCCACGAAGACAATAGATCAGGACATCGGCACCATCACGAAGACCTTGTCGCTGACCCGGTTGGCCAGGTCAGGAAGATAATCGCCAAATGAAATGCAGCCTGACCGGGTGCCAGAGTCTCGATACCGGACGAAAGGAGTATCGCCGTTTCGGTTACCCGGCCGCACGCGCCGAGTCCGGTACCGGTCGTTTTTTTCCGGCTTCATCCACCGCCACGTAGGTGAAAACGGCCTCGGTCACCTGGAACTTCGGCTTCTGGGGCTCGCCCGTTGGTGTGCGCGGCTTGACCCAAACCTCCAGCTTCAGGGTCACGGACGTGGTTCCAATCCGGATCACCCGCCCAAAGCAACCCACCGCATCCCCCACCTTGACCGGTTGTTGAAACTTGAATGCGTCCACCGCCACGGTGACACAGCGTCCGCGGGTGAGCTCCCGCGCCAGCATGGCCCCGGCCATGTCCATCTGCGACATCAGCCAGCCCCCAAAAATATCACCGCTCGGATTGGTATCCGCCGGCATGGCCAACGTGCGCAGGAACAATTCGCCGTGTGGTCCGGCAGTTCCGGAAGCATGCTCCTCGTCATCATTTATTGATTGGTTCATTGCTAGCTTAATCTGATCTCGGATTTCCTCCAGCCGCGTCTGCGGCTGGAGGCATCAATTGCATTCATCCTCGTTGGACGATCAATCGCAACCCGAGTACGCCGTCACCTATGTCGAACAGGACACTCATCCGGCGCTCTTACTTACCGTCACCCGCGGCCAACCCGAATTCGCGAAGGACCTCTTCGGTGTGCTCACCAAGCAGTGGCGGCATTATCCTCACAGTAACAGGGGCGTCACTGATATGAACGGGGCAACTGACGCACGTCAGTTTGCCAAGAACCGGGTGATCCACTTCGAGTAGCATATTGTTTATCTTCGTTTGCGGGTCTTCAAGTGCTTCACTCAATTTCCGGACCGGGGAACAAAGCACATCCTGCCCTTCAAGACGTGCCAAATTTTCGTCCCTTGTGTATTTGGCAACTTCGTTGCGGAGTGTATCCTGTATAAGCGCTTTGTTTTTGATCTGAGAAGCCATATCCGGGTAGGGTATGGTAAGATCATCTATTTCAAACGCGGCGCACATGGCCTTTAGCGGGTTGGGCATGAACGCTCCAATCACCACAATTGGCCCATCCTTGGCCTCGAAGTGACCAGCGAGTGGCATTGCCGCCCAGTTCAGGACCTTTTGATATTTGTTCCAGTAGGCCGCTTCCTGCGTTTGCATCGCAATCATCGAGTCATAAAGCGACACTTCCACTTTTCGACCAGAGCCGGTTTTGTCCCGCCCAATCAACGCGGCCATAATGCCCTGACAGAGATGCATTCCGCCGGTGTAATCGCAGAGGGCTGTTGGATAAATCGATGATGGAATTGACGGGTCCGCGGTTACAGCCATTACGCCCGTCATAGCTTGGGCCACCATATCCTGCCCGGGTCTTTCGGCATATGGTCCGACAGGTCCGTAGCCTGTTGCGGCCGCATAAATAATGCGTGGATTAATCTCTTTGAACTTCTCATAGCTAAAGCCGAGCTTATCCATCACGCCGGGGCGAAAATTGTTTACGACCACATCCATCTCTTTGACGAGACCATAAATAATCTGCTTTCCGGCTTCGCTTTTCGTATCAATTTCCATCGAACGCTTGTTGCGATTCATGGCTACATACGTCGGATTGTTCGTCGCCTCTAGAGATGTCCCGCCAACGGTATGCCGACTCAGATCACCCACGCCCGGGCGCTCGACCTTGATAACATCGGCGCCAAAATCAGCGAGCATTAGAGTGCCAATGGGGCCCTGCTCGGCCTGTGTGAAATCCAGAACGCGAATTCCGTCTAACGGAAGATTAGAAGTATCTGTCATGTACTCTCCCTAGATGATGGTTCGCTCACCCTGTAATACCGGGTGAGCGAGCAGATTCAGCGGTAATCTTAGTCTTCGGTTTCGTAGTAAAGTATCCATTCGGCGTAGAGTGCTGGCTTTTCCTCACCTTCAATTTCGACGGTCACACCAACCTTGAACTTGCAGTTGTGCTCATCCTTCCAATGGACATCCAGAACCTCGCCGTGCATGCGTACCCGCTTACCTGTGCGTACCGGGGCCAGGAAACGAACCTTGTCATACCCATAGTTCAGACCATGTGGCATATTCTCAGGTACTGGAAAGTTAGCCATCAGATAAGGTGTCAACGACAGCGTCAACAAGCCGTGGGCAATGGTTCCACCCAAATCAGTTTTTTTCGCTTTTTCGACATCAACATGCATGAAGTAGTTATCGCCTGTGCAGTGGGCGAATTCGTTGATGCGTTCCTGCGTAACTTCATACCATCCGGTTGGTTCAACCTTCGTCCCTACAAAATTGACGAGTTCATCTTTAGGTACGATTTTATTTGCCATGTTGCTCTCTTCTGTTTGCAGGTTAATCATCTTTCGCCGCGGTCAAGTCCACTATGGCAAGCCAGGGCAAAGCCGATCTTTGACGCGCTGGAAGACTGGCTTCACGCGCAGTTGCCCAAGATATCCGGGAAGTCGCCCTTGGAACAGGCGATCCGCTACGCCTTGGGCCGAATGCCAAAGGCGCGGCCATATCTCAGCAACGGCCATCTGGAGCTCGATAACAACACCGCCGAGCGGGCCGTGAAACCGGTGGCCATCGGACGCAAGAACTGGATGTTCGCAGGATCCGAAGGGGGTGGCAAAGCCATGGCCATCGCCTGTTCAACTCCGAAACCGGCGAGCTTTGCACGACCTTTCTCCAAGAAGTCAGTCCTGCCGCGCGAGGTGATACGTCTCAACTGATGATGAGTTGGGATGACCGTGAATCTGAGCGACGACCCGATGCGGACAAGGCTTCAAGTTGGCTTCAGTCAAGCGCGTTGATCGTGAGACCGGATCAGGCCGACTGGTCTGGCCGTTACGAACTAGGCGCAATAATAGAACAATTCACGGCGGCCAACATCCAGGCGCAAAACGCAATCGGCATGAGCCCTTCGTACCTGCGATCTAAGAGAAGGCTTTTCAACGGCTGAGTATTAGCTGGAGATTTTTAAAATGCCGCCCGGGATCGGAACGTACATGGTGTCCAAGAGCGCTGTCGTGCATGTCGGACGCACATCACTCTGGTTTGTCCATGAACTCTATAACCAGGACGACAATCAATTGTTTGCACGCTTGGGGCAACTCGGTGTTCATCTCGATCTCGATACGCGCAGGCCTGACCCTTTACCCGACGGTATTCGGACCCAAGCGCTTCAAGGCTTAAAACAGGAGGGCTAACTCCGTGCCTATGATTGGGCGCCAAACGGCGAACGCAACCAGAGGCGAAATTTCCGGCGACCGCACGCTGCCGGGATGAGTTTTACGGAAGCAGGTCGCAACCCATTAAAACCGCGTTTGCAAACGAAAGCCGGTTAAAACGACATCGTCTCGATCAGGTTTGAAAGGTTCGATCCATTGCAGGTCAGCGGTCAGTCTCAGCCATGGGGTAATGCCAACATTATAGAATAGCTCGACGCCGCGCTCGCCACGCAAGTCGATGCCGAGTTGCGCCAGGCCGTCCGTCAAATCACCGCTCAGACGGTAGTCAAAATAACCGATGCCCCAGCGGTCTAGCCCGTGACCCAAATACTTATGGCTGCCTCCAACTCCCACATAATAGTGTCCGCTCAAGGGGTTGGGGTTTTCATCCGAGATTGCGAGTTCGCAAAAGAAGCCCCACCCAATCTTAGGGTTAGACGCATTTTGCCAGATATATTGCTCCCCGCTCCAGGCCACGCTCCATGAGCCCTTTTGCGTGAGCTGGGCCTGGGACTCCGGCGGCAGTGTTGCAGCTTGGGGGATCTTGGACAGATCGAGACCTTCTTTCGTGCTGTATGCCACCTTTAGGCCAACAGAGCCTGCCAGGTCGAAGAAACGGGTGGGCACCGTAATGCCCGGCTGAATCGTGACACCTTCGGCGAACGGATGCCTGAGGACATCGGAATCCTGCGCATTTCGAGGATCGTAAACCATTAGCGTATAGGTCGCCCGATCCGTCTTAAGGTTTGAAATTGAGCCGAGAATGTAGGGTGGGGTGAGACCTGTAAATGGAAGCGCAAGTGCCATGTTCCAGTACGTATCCAATCCACCCCCGCCCTTGATGGGAGAAAGTGCGACCGTGTCGAGCAAATTGAACTTGCCAACGCTGACTGAGAGCCGGTCGCCGAATTTCTGATTAACATAGAGCGAGGTGTCGCTGTCCCTCCCGCCCACGCGCGGGAATGCCATAGCGGTATTCACCGGTATGAGGGCGCCCGTGTCGAGTGAATTGACGTCTTCTCCAAACACCCATTCCTGGTGAAAATGCACGGAAAAACCTCGCCAAAGACCAAGCTTGTGGCCATCGAGATTGACCCGCACGTCTGCTTTATCACCGTACTGCCAATCCTTCTCCGCGTCTCCTGCAACAACGCCTTGATAGAATTGGGTAACCCACGTATCGACCGCGACTCCACGTTGGCGCAGCTTCGCTTTTGGCGAGCCTGCGCCTTCAAGCAACGTCGGGCGCGTCCAAAGGCCCGCATGGGGCGAGTCGTCGGCGTGCGCTGCCAGACTGATCAGAAACGTGGCTGAGATCACCGCACCAGCAGTGGCAACATTGGTTCCACTCCAACGTCGCATTTTGCAGCTCCGATCTAGGCAAATGTCACTTGACACGAAAGCGAAAGGAATCACGGCGAGATTACATTCGTTTGCAGCACCAATCAAAAGCCGCTTAACATCAAACCTAGATGACCCCGAGCCTCCGCTCGCTCAAACCGCAAACTGTCTCAATACATTCGACGACGGACATTGATGACGGAACTGGACGTCCTACAGAACGCCGCCGGGGCGCCTCTAAACCGCATCACACGACCGTCGATTAGGCTCAACCCTTTCCCCGCCGTCTGCTGAATCCTGCCTGATGATGCCTTGACCGGTTAGCGAGGGGAAGCGGACTCGTCTCGGCCCCGGGCACTCTGTCCATCGTAATCCAAGACGCAACGACGGCCTGGCGCTGTCAAAGCCCTTGATCGTCCACCTGGGTGCTCACGAATCGGTCACGCAATCGGGCTG
>DATKWR010000251.1:0-2486 GCA_035529475.1 Sedimentisphaerales bacterium
TGCTCAGCAAAACGGTAGCCATCCCCCGTGCAGCCGGTCTGGGGCCATGAAAGCCCGCCGGTTGCAACGATGAGCTTGTCGGCTTGGATGCGCTCCTGCCCCGCGCCGACGACAAATGAGCCGGCTTCCCTGCTGATGCCAACAACCGGACTGCCATATAGAAACTGCACGCCCAGCGCTCTTGCGTGACCCACAAGGGTGTCCCTGACGTCACTGGCCCGACCGGTCGCCGTAAAAACGCACCCGTCCTCTTCGGCTTTCAATCGCAGCCCCAGCTTGGCGAAAAAATCCTGCGCATCCTGCGGCGAGAACCGATACAGCGCGTAGCTAAGGAACTTGCCCTTTGCGCCGAAGGCACGGACAAGCTCTTGGGGTGAGGCCTGGTGCGTAAGGTTGCACCGCCCCGCTCCGGTCATGAGCAGTTTGCGACCTGGAGTCGTATTGGCCTCGACGACCAGCGTGCGTGCGCCCGCTTCGGCAGAGGAAATCGCGGCCATCAGACCCGCCGGCCCGGCTCCGATTATGCAGACTTGCGTTCTCATACAGATTCGCCAGACAACCTAAAGCCACAAATGTAGCCGGTTGAGACGACTGTGTCAAACAGTGCCGGCCGCAATAAAAAAGCTGTTGAAGCGTACCGGAGCAGGGCTTATGATGATTACCGAACGTTTATTGAACCTTTAGAGGAGACACGACAATGCAACATTCGACACTGACCCGCCGGGACCTTTTGAAGAGCGCGTGCGTGGGGGCCTTTGCCGCCGTCATTCCTATTCGCGGACAAGCGGCCTCGGCCGATAAACGCCCGAATATCGTGGTCATCCTGGCCGATGACCAGGGCTGGGGTGACCTGCGCGTCCATGGCAACCTCAACATCGAGACGCCGAACATCGATTCCCTGGCTCGTGACGGAGCCCTGTTCGACCGCTTTTTCGTCTGCGCCGTCTGTGCACCGACGCGGGCCGAGTTTCTCACGGGGCGTTATCATTCGCGCGGCGGGGTGCACGGCGTATCGACCGGCGCCGAACGCATGAACCTCGACGAGAAAACAATCGCCGACACCTTCAAGGCCTCCGGGTACGCAACAGCGGCATTCGGCAAGTGGCATAACGGGACCCAATGGCCTTATCATCCCAACGCCCGAGGGTTCGATGAGTATTACGGTTTCTGCTCGGGCCACTGGGGCCTCTACTTCGACCCGGTCCTCGAACACAATGGGAAAATCGTCAGAGGCCAGGGATACATCACCGACGACCTGACCAACCATGCGATGGCATTCATCGAGCAGAACAAAAACAAGCCGTTCTTCTGCTATCTGCCCTTCAACGTACCGCATTCCCCAATGGAGGTGCCCGACTCGTTCTTCGATAAGCTCAAAGACAATCCCATCAAGATGCGGAACCGCGACCCCGAAAAGGAGGAGATACAAATGACACGCGCCGCCCTGGCGATGTGCGAGAATATCGACTGGAACGTCGGCCGGGTGCTCAAGAAGCTCGAAGAATTGAATCTCGACAAGAAGACCATCGTGATCTATTTCAGTGACAATGGGCCGAATAGCTGGCGCTGGAACGGGGGCATGAAAGGCCGGAAGGGCTCGACCGACGAAGGAGGTCTGCGCGTGCCTTGCATGTTCCGCTGGCCCGGGCGCATCAAGCCGGGCACGCGGATACCTCGAATTGCCGGCGCGATTGACTTTCTCCCGACTCTGGCCGACATGACCGGCGTTCGCGTTGTAAGTACCAAGCCGCTCGACGGGACCAGCGTCAAGCCGCTTCTTTTCGGACAGGCCGACAACTGGCCCGACCGGATGATCTTCTCGCATCAGAGTGGCAAGGTCAGCGTCCGAACGCAGCAATACCGGCTCGACGCGGCGGGCAATCTCTTCGACATGGAGACCGACCCAAGGCAGGACCATGACATCTCCGGCGACAAACCCCAGATTACAGAGAAGCTCAAGAGTGCCGTCGCTCGCTGGAAGAAGGAGGTGCTGGGCAATTTTAAGGACGACCGCCCCTTCTCAGTCGGCTATGCGGAGTTTCCCACCACCCCCCTGCCGGCTCGCGACGGCGTACCTCATGGAAACGTCCAGCGAAGCGGCAAAGCGCCCAATTGCTCGTTCTTCACAAACTGGCTCAATAAAAAAGACGCGATGACCTGGGACATCGAGGTGGCCACCACCGGCGACTACGAGGCGGCGGTTTATTACACCTGTCCCCAAAAAGATGTCGGCTCGACGGTCGAGCTGCGTTTCAATGGGAGCCGGGTGCAGGGCAAAGTGACCGAAGCGCACGATCCGCCTCTGAAAGGCGCAGAATTCGACCGCGTTGACCGGGGCAGTGAGTCGTACGTCAAAGACTTCAAGCTTCTTCGGATCGGGACGTTCCGGCTGCAAAAGGGCCGGGGCGAATTAACGCTCCAGGCGCTGGATGTTCCAGGCAAGCAGGTCATGGACGTGCGCGCGGTAATGCTGACCCTATTGAAGT
>DATKWR010000252.1:0-3846 GCA_035529475.1 Sedimentisphaerales bacterium
CGTTGCGGAGAAGCGAGTCCGAAGCACGACTTTCTTCCTCGAGGCCGGACGAACGGAGATCCGTAACTTGTTAGAGGCCCAGGACGCTCTGCTCTCGGCCCAGAACGGCTTGACCCGTTCGGTCGTGGATTACCGCATTGCTGAGCTGGAGCTCCAACGCGATCTGGACCTGCTCGAAGTAAACGAACAAGGTTTGTGGCGCGAATTTTCACCGGAGGTCATCGATAATGTCGAACAATGATACAAAGAACGGTCGTCGCAAATTTATGTCGCTAAAGACGCTTGGTGCTGTTGCGGTCGTGGCCGCAGTGGTCCTGATGGTTTTCTGGCTTAAAGTGGTTCGCGGCGGTAAGGACCCAACGAGCCACATGGCGACGTTCGTTGTCAAAAAAGGTCCGCTGACCATCAGAGTGTTAGAGTCCGGCACCATCCAGCCAAAGGACAAAATCACTCTGAGGAACGAAGTCGAAGGCAGAACGTCCATTGTAAATCTCGTTCCGGACGGCAGCCTCGTTAAGGCAGGAGACGTGTTGGTCGAGCTGGATGCAAGCACCCTTAAAGACCAAATCATCGACCAGGACATCATGGTCCAGAAGGCCGACGCCGCTCACATCGGCGCCATTGAGAACCTCGCTGTTATCGAGAACCAGGCCAAGAGCGACATCGACAAGGCCGAGCTTACGCTCAAATTCGCCCTGCAGGATCTCCAACAGTATGAGGACGGAATCTACCCCAAGGACGTCAATGATCTCAAGGCCGAGATCCGTCTGGCCCAGGAGCAGGTCAAACGCGCCGAGGACGTGAATGACTGGTCGAAGAAGCTGTACGAGGAGAAATACCTCTCCGAAACTGAATACACCGCGGATCGACTTTCTCTGCAAGGCACAATACTTAAGCAAGATGTGGCGTTGAGTAAGCTCGATTTGCTGACCAATTTTACGTACCAGCGTCAAATCGATCAGTTGACCAGTGACGTCAAACAGGCCGAGATGCTTCTGGAGCGCACGAAGCGCAAGGCCTCCGCCGACGTGGTTCAGGCCAAGGCCGAACTGAAGGCCAGAGAGCTTGAGTACACGCGTCAGAAAGAGAAGATGAGGAAGGCCGAGGATCAGCTCGTCAAGACGACGATCAAGGCCCCGATGGACGGGATGGTGGTCCATGCAACGAGTTCCAGCGGAGGACACTTCGACCGTCGAGAGCCAATCGATATCGGTGTCGAGGTCACCGAGCGACAGGATTTGATAACCCTGCCAACCACGCAATCGATGAGAGCGCGTGTTGATATTCATGAAACGAGCCTTAGGAAAGTTCAGGTGGGGCTTCCCGCCGTTATCACGGTTGACGCGCTATCGGGCAAGAGATTCCTCGGCCGGGTAAGTTTTATCGCCCCCCTGCCGGACGCCCGAATGATGTATGTGAATCCGGACCTGAAGGTCTATCCCGCAGATATAGACCTAGAAGACAGCGACAGCTCGCTACGCACGGGAATGAGCTGCAAGGCTGAGATTATCGTCGCCCAGTATGAGGATGCGTTGTATGTACCAGTTCAGGCGGTGTTGCGGGTCGGAGGAAAACCCAGCGTCTTTGTTGTCAAGGATGGCTCAACCGAGGAGCGGCAAGTCGAGGTTGGCCTGGATGATAACAACATGATAAGAATCATCAGCGGCCTGACCGAGGGGGAAGTCGTCTGGATGACGCCTCCACTGAAAGCCGGGACCGTTGAACCCGGTTCAGGCACGGCCGGCGTCGGCTCGCCCGACGACGTCAATACCCCTGATACCATGAGGGACAGGGTGAACCAGAAACTTGAGCAGACCAATGGTAACGGCCAGGGCGGACCGGTACCGAGACAAGGCCCCGCCGGCCAAGAGGGTCCTCAGTATCCATCCTCCGACCAGATGCGCCAACGCTTGGAGAGCATGTCGCCCGAAGAGCGTCAGAAAGAAATGGAACAAATGAAACAGCGCCGCGAGAACATGACGCCGGAGGAGCGAGAGCAGATGCGCCAGCGTTTCCAGGGCCAGGGCCAGGGCCAGGGCCAGGGCACGGGTTCGAGGCAGGGCAGGGGTTCGAGGCAGGCAGAAGGCCAGAGACCTCCGGGCTCGGAAGGGAACCAATAGATGGCTAGACAAGCCCCGCCCAGTGACCACCGGGAAATCGTCAGGCTTGTTAATGCGCGCAAGATCTACGAGATGGGAACAGAGCAGGTCAAAGCGCTCGCGGGAGTCAACATCTCGTTCAAAAAGGGAAGCTTCTGGGCCATCATGGGTCCGAGCGGTTCCGGCAAGAGCACCATGATGAACGTCCTGGGATGTCTCGACCGGTTGACTTCGGGTTCCTACTATCTGGCCGGGCAGGACGTCAGCCGGCTCGACGATGATTCGCTCAGCGACTTTCGGCTCAGGTACCTGGGCTTCATATTCCAGAGTTTTAATCTGATTCCGCAACTGACGGTCCAAAGAAATATTGAACTTCCGCTTTACTATCTGGGGTGGGATGCGAAGCGAAGTGCGGCGTGCGCCAAGGACCTGGCCGAGCAGGTCGGACTCGGGGATAGACTGGGTCATCGGCCAACGGAGCTTTCCGGCGGCCAGATGCAGAGGGTCGCTATTGCCAGAGCGCTGGCGAATGACCCGCAGGTCATTTTTGCAGACGAGCCCACCGGAAATTTGGATTCGGCAACGGGGGAACAGATTCTGGAGCTGCTGATCAAGTTGAACAAGCTCGGCAAGACGATCATTATCGTAACGCATGAACCGGCCATCGCCGAGCACGCCCACAGCAGGCTGCACATGCTGGACGGCCTGATCGACAGAATTGAAGGAAATTCCGATGAGGCAAACTAGGATCGCACGGAATATATGGCTCGGCATCGAGAACCTGCTGCTTCATAAACTGCGTTCCTTCCTGACCATGTTGGGGGTCGTCTTCGGCGTAGGCAGCGTCGTGGCGATGCTCTCTGTGGGCGAAGGCGCCAGCAAAGAAGCTCTCGAGCAGATCAAAAGGCTGGGCAGCAACAATATCATTGTCTCGTCGATGAAATCCGCCGAAGAAGAGGCTACGAGCACTCAGCGTTCCCGCATGAGCATCTATGGGCTGACGTACGAAGATCATCGCAGGGCCGCCGAGAGCTTCGAAGATATCCAGCGAACGGCACCGGTGAAGCTGGTGCGGAAGGACTCGCGCCTGCGCGAGAGGGCGATGGAGCTGCGAGTCGTGGGAACGACGCCTGAGTGGTTTGAGCTTGTGCCCCGAGAGATTCTTGCCGGGCGGGTGCTTCTGAAGGCCGATCAGGACAAGCAAGCCCCCGTGGCGGTGCTGACCGAATTCGGCGCGCGCAAGATTCTGGCCACCGAGAGCACCATCGGCCAGACAATCCGCATCGGCAGCGACCAGTTCGAGGTCGTCGGTATCGTCAAAAGTGAAAGCGGCCAGGCCGGAAACATTCAGATTCCAGATCAGGAGGTGGACGCCTACGTTCCCATCGAGGTAGCGAGTCGATACTTTGGCGACATCTTTACCAAACGCACGTCGAGCGGAGAGGAACGCGAAAAAGTCGAGCTGCATCAAATGATTATCCAGGTGGATGACCCGAAGAAAGTGGAGGCCGTCGCGGCGGGCATCGAAAGAATGCTGGAAAAGTTCCACAAGAAAAAAGACTATGTCGTGAGCGTTCCTCTGGCGTTGCTCAAGCAGGCCGAAGCGATGAAGCGCCGCTTCAATATCGTGCTCGGTTCCATCGCCGGCATCAGCCTTCTGGTCGGCGGAATCGGCATCATGAACATCATGCTGGCCTCGGTGACGGAACGTACGCGAGAGATAGGCATCCGGCGTGCAATCGGCGCC
>DATKWR010000253.1:0-6648 GCA_035529475.1 Sedimentisphaerales bacterium
CGGCCAATGACATTGGCGCGTTGCCGCCCGAGCTTCTGCGCAAGGGCCGCTTCGACGAAATCTTCTTCGTTGACCTGCCCAGCGAAGACGTCCGGAAGGAGATATTTGCCATTCATCTGAGAAAGCGTAAGCGAGACCCCAGCAAGTTCGATTTGAATCGGCTGGCCGAGGCGTCTGAAGGTTACAGTGGAGCGGAGATAGAGCAGGGCATCATATCCGCGCTGCATGAGGCCTACGCGGACAAGAGCAGCCTGAGCACCGAACGCATCCTGTCCGCGCTGGAGACATCGCCGCCGCTTTCAGTGACATTGGCTGAACAGGTCCAATGCCTGCGGTCCTGGGCCCAGGGCAGATGCGTCCCGGCGGACTAAGAAACATACTGGGACGTTTGGGCTTTCATCTTTCCATTCTTCCCTTATAATGAAGCTGTTCGTAACGCCTGAATAGTTTAAGGACGTCTGCTATGGCAAAGATCGGTTCGCTCTATGTGATCGCCATTGGCCTGGTCGCCAGTGTAGCTCTCTGCGGGTGCGTCGAACGAAAGTTGACGATCAACACCGAGCCGCAGGGAGCGCTGGTCGTGCTGAACGATGAGGAAATCGGCCAATCCCCTGTGACCGTCAGCTTCGCTTGGTATGGGGATTATTGTGTCAGGATCAGCAAGGAAGGCTATCAGACGCTGGATACTCACCAGGAACTGGAAGGGCCCTGGTACGACGCTTTCCCATTCGATTTCTTCGCTCAGATTGTCAGCTCCAGGAGAATCGTCGATTCGTACGAATGGGCGTTTGAGCTTTCGCCGATGCAGCCGGTCAGCCGGGATGAGCTGATTCGCAGCGCCGAGCAGATGAAAGAGCGGTTGCAGTAAAGGAGCCGTATTTGAAACTGAAGGTGCACACCCAAATCCTCATTGCCATCGTCCTGGCGGTGGTGGTCGGGCTGGTGCTGGGGGACAGAGCCGCCCACATTAAGATTGTGGGCGACATATTCATCCGGCTGCTCAAGGCGGTCATCATTCCCTTGATTCTCGCCTCCATGGTGGCAGGCATCGTCAGCCTCGGCGACGTTCGCAAATTGGGCAGGATCGGTCTGAAAACGCTCGTCTATTACATGGCAACGACGACTTTGGCGGTGGCCGTGGGACTGGTTCTGGTCAACCTCGTGAAGCCCGGGACCGGTGTGGACATGGGGGCCGGGGCCATGCCTGAAACAACCGGCGGCGAGGTGCCGTCTGTGGTGTCCATCATTGAGGACATCGTCCCGGCGAACCTGTTCGACGCCATGGCAAAAGACAAGGTCCTGTCGGTCATATTCTTCGCTTTGCTTCTGGGAGTCGCCATCAGCAGCCTCGGCGAGCAAGGCAAGCCGCTGGTGGTACTATTTGAAGCCTTCAATGCGGTCATGATGAAGATAACGGGCTGGATAATGCGGCTGGCCCCGTTCGGGGTGTTTGCGTTGATGGCTCATACAATCGGGACCATGGGCCTGGCCGTCATAAAGCCTTTGGCGCTGTACATGACGACGGTCACGCTCGGTTTGGCCCTCCATGCGTGTATAACGCTGCCGCTGCTGCTGCGTATTATCGGCAAATACTCGCCCGTGAAATTCATCAGGGACATGTTCAGCGCCATAGCGACGGCTTTCAGCACGGCCAGCAGCGCCGCCACCCTGCCTATTACCATGGATTGCGTGCAGGAGAACACCGGGGTTTCCAACAAGATCTCAAGCTTTGTCCTGCCGCTGGGCGCCACCGTGAATATGGACGGAACGGCTCTCTATGAAGCCGTCGCGGCCATGTTTATCGCTCAGGCATACGGCGTTGACCTTCACCTCGGCCAGCAACTCATTATCATGCTCACCGCAACACTGGCGTCCATAGGAGCGGCTGCAATCCCCGGGGCGGGGCTCGTCACGATGGTCATTGTGCTCAAGGCTGTCAATCTTCCGCTGGAAGGCCTCGCGATGATTTTGGCGGTGGACAGATTGCTGGACATGTTCCGAACCGCCGTCAACGTCTGGGGCGACGCCTGCGGAGCCGTCGTCGTGGCACGACTCGAAGGCGAGCAATTGAACATTGGCTGAGAGGTACTATATGGCTGTTCTGAAGTTGGATGAACATGATGAGGACAAGGAAATTGCTTTTGAGCTGGATTATCTTGCATCATTAACAATTAACCAGCGGTTCCAAATGATGCTGACAAAGACCCAGGAAATGCTCAGTCTCCGTAGGAAAACAAATGCACACAGAGCAGTTACTGAAATTATTAAAAGAAAACCGCGTTAGATTTGTCATAATCGGCGCGACTGCTTTCCCCGTTCACGGGTATTCACGAGCGACATTGGACATTGATGTCTTCATCGAACCGGAAAAAGCGAATGCTCAGAGAACGCTCAAAGCTCTGGAAGAATTTGGATACGATGTCACAGATATAACGATAGCCGATCTTCTAACAAAGAAAGTACTCATTCGCCAGTATCTTGTAGAAACCGATATTCACCCCATTGTCAAAGGGATTACGTTTGAGCGTGTATGGAGAAACAGGGTGAAGGCCCAGTTCGGGAAAACCTTTGTCTGGTTTGCCTCACTCGATGACCTGATAACAATGAAAAAAGCAGCCTCGCGCACAAAAGATATCGAGGATCTGAAATATTTGCGTGAGTTAAAAAAGCGAGCCCAAAAACGCTGAAAGTAACCGGGACAAGTTCCACACTTTAGTGATAAATACCCAAAGGCAGAATCATAAAAAGTTCTTGCGATACCAGTCGATTGCCCGTTGCAGGCCGTCCTTGAACTGAACCACAGGCTCGAACGCGATCAACTCTCGAGCGAGTGTGATATCGGCGAGGGAGTGCTTGACATCACCGGGGCGTGCGGGGGCGTATGTGGGCTTTACGTTCTTGCCAAGCTGCTGGTTGATCATGTCAATGATCGCATTGACACTAACGGCCTGGCCGCAGGCGACGTTCACGACCTCGCCATTGGTCCGCTTCGCGCGTGCAGCGAGCACGTTGGCCTCGACGACGTTGTCGATATAGGTAAAGTCCCGGCTTTGCTCGCCGTCACCGTAAATCGTCGGCGGCTGGTTCTTCAGGATCGCCGTTACAAAAGCGGGAATTGCGGCTGCGTACTGGCTCGACGGGTCCTGGTATGGGCCGAAGACGTTGAAGTAACGAAGCGAAACAGTCTCGAGACCGAAAACGCCGGAGAAGACCGAACAGTAATATTCGCCCACAAGCTTGCCCACGGCGTAGGGTGAAAGAGGGTTGGGGCGCATCGTCTCGACCTTCGGCGACGTGGGCGCATCGCCATACGCCGAAGAGCTTGCCGCATAGACAAAGCGCTTCACGTCGGCATCGCGCGCGGCCATAAGAAGCGTGAAAGTAGCATCGACGCAATGCTTGTGCGTCAAGGCGGGGTCATCGACGCTGCGCGGCACCGAAGGCAAGGCCCCCTGATGCAGGACAACGTCGATATCCTTCATTGCGGCTCGGGCGATCTCCGAATCGCCCATGTCGGCTTCCACGAATTCAATGTTCTCGAAGATGCCGGCCAGGTTGCTCTTTTTGCCCGTCAGCAGGTTGTCCAGAACTCTCACGAAGCCACCCTGCGAGACAAGTTTTCTGCAGATGTTCGAACCGATAAAGCCGGCTCCACCGGTCACCAGGAATTTCTCCATTCAGTCCGCCTCACACAAAGCAACACGAAATACCGGATCGATGGCCGCGAAAACACGCTCGCGAATTCCACCTCAGATTCTCATAGATTTGCTATTATATCCGGGGGTTCAGCTCCTGCTACCGGCAAGTTGGGCTTTCTTTTGATATTTTCGGTAGGACTTGAACTGCTCGTGGAAATAGCCGCCTTTCATCGCCCGCGCGGCGAAAAGTACGCACCCGACGATTTGGGCGTTGACTTCCTTCAATTGGCGAATCGTTCTCTGGGCGGCGCCCCTGCTCGTCGCAGCGGCGTTGAATACGAGGATCGTCGCGTCAACGAGCCCGGCCAGCACCTTGGCATCGCTGACCAGCAGAATCGGCGGCCCATCAACAATAACATAATCATAGCTCTTGCGATGCTCTCGCAGCAACTCTTCCATTCGCGCACTGCCCAGCAGTTCGGCCGGGTTCGCGGGCAACGGTCCGCAATCGATTATGTCCAGGCCTTCTACTCCACTGGATCGGATGGCTTCCTTTGCAGTACATTGATGGGTCAAGACGCTGCTCAACCCGAAGTCAAATCGTTCGCCGGCGTTGATGCTTTCGGCTTTTGCAAATAAGGTGTGCAGACTGGGCTGCCTGAAGTTGGCATCGATCAGCAGCACTTTCCTGTCCGCGGCAACGAAGCTTGTGGCAAGATTGACCGCGACGGAGGTGTTCCCGTCGCCCGCCATGCCGCTGCTGACAAGCAACGCCTTCAAAGATTCTGCCGAGCCGGAGAGCTTCAGGTTCGTGCGGCATTGTCTGTAGGATTCGCTTATGACCGAATAGGGTGCCTTGCGAACGGCGTGGCAGAGATCAATCCCGCGGACCTGACGGTCCTCCGAAGCATCCGGTATAACGCCAAGAAGCGGGATACGCAGGAATCGGGCAACGTCGCTCGGCGTCCGCACCAGGTCGTTGGCCAGCTCGACGAGGAAGCCCAGACCCAGGCCAAGCAGCAGGCCGAGTATGGTGCCGCTCGGGAACCAGAGCCACCACTGGCGGGAGAAGACCATCTCCAGCGGTATCGAAGCCAGTCCGACAGGCAGCACTTTGGGAGTCTCCGGGTCATCGTGGAGCGTCTTCATCTTTTCAATCTGCTGCTTGATCGAGTCGAGCGTTTCGACTCTTTCATCTCTTATCTTCAGACCCTTCTCGTATTGTACCTGGGCGATATCAAGCTGTTTTTTCTTCGCCTCTGCTTCCTGCCTTAATTGCTCCAACTGCTCGAACCTTGCCTGCAAAACAATCCGGCCGTCCTTCGCATTTTCGAGATTGCCCCGCGTCGTCTGGTCCGCGATCAGCTTCTTTCGAAGTTCTCTCTCATCCCTGGCCTTTTGGATGGACCCTTTCATCCGGCGCACTTCATAGTGATTCTCACCGAACTTCGACAACATTCCCGACAACTGGGCTTCCAGAAACGCAAGCTGGCGGGCCAGGTCGATCATGACAGGGTCTCTTTCTATCGCGAATTCGACCTGCTCGGCGACCGGGGCGTCGGCCAGTTCCTGGAGATTGCCGATGTCGGCTGTAAGCTGTCTGATGGCCAGGTCAAGCTCGTTCCTCTGCAGTTCCAGGCTATTCAGCTTCAAAGTGATTGTATGCTGGAAATACCGTCCCGCAGGCCTTTCGAGATCGGTCAGGTCGTATGCCGCGCGGATGTCATCGAGTCCCTTGTTGGCCGCATCCAATTCGCTCTGAACGCGAATGCGCTGATCTTCGAGCCGTTGCAGTCTGTTCGATATCTCTCGCTGCTCGCTCGTGCCCTGCTGGGCGAGGAATAGAGTCAGCATTTCGTTCACGATATCCGCCGCCTCTTTGGCCGCGCCGCAGGTCATGGAGATCTCGACGAACGCACTGTCCCTGTGCGCGTAGGCCCCGAAGTACTTTTTCAGGTACCTGATCGCTTTTCTTCTATCCCCGCCCCACCGGTCAAACCACTTGGTGTCCTTCACGGCGTCCCTGTTGAGCAGGTCTTCCAGGGTGCGCTGCTGTTTGATGAGGTTGGCGATGGATTGACGGTGCTCGTACAGAATATCCTTCTGCAACTGAATTGTGCTGATCGTCATGGGGTCTTTTTCGACCGGCGGCAAGACCTGGATGTAGGTTCTGGCCGTGAATCTTGGAAAATACATTTGCAGGAGCTTCCAGGCTCCACCCCCGGCCGCGAGACCCAGAAGAGTGAGAAAACTTATCAGAAAGATGTGCCGGCGCAGGATTGCGAAGACCTCCTTCGGCGTCAGCGAAGCCATCGCCTGAGACTGCAGCCCGGGCGGCCTTGCCGTCCTGTTCGCAGCTACCGGTCTGTCTTCTGGCATTTTGGTCTCCGTTTGGGGTCACGTGAAGCGGAAAGTGCGTCATGTGCCCCTTATGTAAACGTGCTTCGCACGGCCCCTATGGCGAAACACGCAGAACAGCTTCTTCAATTCGCCGCATGGCTTTCTCCGACAACCTGTTCTGGCCGGCTTTCAAGGCCTGTCTGTATGCGGCAAGCGCTTCAGCTTTGGCTCCCTGTTTTTCTTTTATCATACCGTTATGCTCGAATACTTCCGCGGGCACGGCAATCCCGTCCTGCTCGAAATATTGCATCGCGGCCGCCAGAGACTCGGCGGCTTCGGCAACCTGGCCGTTTTTGAGCAATACATAGGCATACGTGTCCAGCAAGACAGGATTATTCGGTTTCGCACTCAGGCCCCTCTTGACGTATTCAAGAGCCTCGGCGAGTCTTTCATTGTTCTCAGCGAGCACATAGGCCAAATTATTGAGAACCGTCGCAACATCCGTATTAGTCGGCATTTTCGCAAGCAGACTTTCGTATTCTGCAATCGCTGTTTTCAGATAATCCTTATCGGAACTTTTGTCATACGCCTGTATCAGAATCTCGGCTTTTTGCATGGTGTAACCGATTTTACCGGGACTGTCCGGGCCGGCAAGTGCGATACATCTGTC
>DATKWR010000254.1:0-11516 GCA_035529475.1 Sedimentisphaerales bacterium
CGTCATCCCTGCTTTGGGTTACAGGAACTGCTCCAGACCTTTTCTGATCAGCATCACGGCGATTGCAGCCAGCAACAGGCTGGTGATTTTGGAGAGGGCTTTTGTACCGGCCTCGCCCAGAAACTTCATCAGTACGAAAGACAATCTGAAAAATAGGCCGGCCAGCAGGATGTTGGCCAGAATCGAGACAACGGTGGGCACAAGGCCATGCTGGGATACAACCAGCATAGAGGTCGTCAGAACCGCCGGGCCGGCGATCAACGGCGTCCCGAGTGGCACCGCGCCAAGTTCCGGGCCGGGAATGCGCCTTTCCTTGATCGGGCTTACCATGTCGAGGATCGCCAGGCAAAACAGGATGGCCCCGCCTGCGATCATGAAATCGCCCATGGTGATGCCCAGAAACTTGAAGACCAGCTTGCCCACAAGAACGAAACCGATGGCCAAACCGGTCGCGGTGAACATCGACTGGACAATGACTTTCGTTCGGGCCTTCTGTTCCATGCCCTCGGTTAGAGAAACAAATATCGGCAGGACGCCAATCGCATCGACGGCCACGAAAAGCGGTATGAATGACAACAAGATACTCTGGAGCATAGCACCTTACCAACAACTTCCAGCCAGCAAAGATAACGCGGTGAGTCTATCACAACAAAACGAATGCTGCCAATCAAAAATAGCGAGGTGAGCACTACATACCGGGTATGCTTATTGTTAGGGAAGTAGCATTGATCGGCTGAAGTTTGGCCGCGGTCGAGACGGATCAGGGTAGTTCTACGCCGCACCAGTACTTGGTGGTATTTTCGTCCCATTGGAGCCAGTCGGCCCGACCGTCGAAGAAGAGATTGTTGCAGCCTTTATTTCGATGCCGGTCGCGGGCGATCCGCCGCGTCAGGTTGCTGCCCCGAGTCTCTGCATCCGACGGGGGCACATGCGTGCTCGACCAGACGTCCAGCAGGTTGAACCTGGACATGTCGTTCAGCTCGTATTTGTCCCGGACCACGGGGCGCCATTCGCCGGCCTCGTTATCGGCCAGATAAATCCGCTGGGCCGGCGATTTGATCTTGCTGAGCTTGGTCGGCTCGTCCTTTTGATTGCCCTTGTTGCCGCTGGTCAGGCTCGGATTGTCCATGTCCCAGGCGTTCACGACGTAATCCACCGTCTGCTCGGCGTTGCTGTGACCGTTCAGCGAGACTCCCTGGCGCGGAAAAGAGGGGCACTGATAGACGTCCACCTCCCGGTAATCCCCGGCTGTCTTGTATTCGGTGCCCAAGTACGGCATGAAGACCAATAGCCATTTGACTTTGTGGTCCAGGGCCCGCGGGACGAAATCATCGTAATCGAGAACATACGCCTGCATGGCGATACCGATCTGCTTGAGGCTGCTCTGGCAATAGACGGTCCGGGCCTGTTTCCTGACACGCTGCAGGGCCGGCATCAAAATCCCCATCAACAATGCAATAATCGCAATGACCACCAATAGTTCGATCAGTGTAAATCCTCGCCGCTTGTGCATGGCTGCATCCACCTTTCTTTCAAAAAAGCCGGCAAAGTAGAGTCCACCCGTAGCAATTATAGACTTTTGGACCGGAAAGGCAAGGGAGAATTGTGGGCTGCGGATGTACGATTTACTCCGGCGTCGGCCGTGGACGCACGAAACCCGGCGTACTGAATCTCAGGCACGCAGTCCCGTCTCAGCGTTTTCCCGGATTCAGGGGGCAAGACTCACACGGCTTGAGGGTGCACTCCAAGACCTCGCCCTGCGAGATCAGATGGAAGTGAGCGGAGGGCCTGTCAGGCACAAAATAGACGTGCGTGTATCAGGCAACCGGCTGGCTCGCTGTTCTCCACTACCCCCGTGTTGCACTTCGCCTGTTAATGCGCCGTCTATCTTTCTTTTCGCCTCTTTAGTTTTCTCTCCAACACATCTCTGATCCTTCCGCGGTATTTCTGCGGAAGCAGGGAGAGGAATTTTCGCTCGAAGACGAGCCTCAATCCAAGAAGCTCCAACCCGATCAGGGCCAGCCACGAGCCCGGCGTGAAGGGCGTCAGCAAGGCCAGCACACCGAGTATCATCAGCACTACACCCAAGACTATTCGAGTGACCCTTCGCATTTTCTCCGCCGAGTGAAAACGCCGCAAACAATCGCGGAGTTAACCATCGAAAAACATGGAGTCCGCGAACACCCCCTGGAAGTCGGGTTCGTGGGCGATCTCCACGTACTTCATCTTTCGAGCCAGTCGGCCCGCCTGCCGCCGGCAATGCCGGCTGATCAGGACCATCTGTGCCCCGGAGGCGGCGGCGTTACCCACAAACCGAATTCTCTCGGCGGGCACGGCGGGCAGCAGTCCGATGCGCAGGGCGCTGGCCGACCGGATATAATTGCCGAACGCGCCGGCCAAAAGCACGTGCTTGATGTCACCATCTTCCAGGCCGACTCGTTGCTGCAGCAGTCTGATGCCGGCCCGAATGGCGCCTTTGGCCAATTGCATCTGGCGAATATCGCCCTGTGTCAGGAAGACGTGGCCCTGCCCCGCGTTCGCCGTCCCGGCCAGGCGAAACGCCGGCTGGCCCTCATGCTCGAAGATTCGCGAGAAAATGGCCGGTGGCCGTTTTGCCTCCAGGTCCGTCGGCTCGGCAAACCGCCCCGTCCGGTCGATGACGCCCAGATCCAGCATGACGGCAGCGGCGTCAATCAGCCCCGATCCGCATATCGACCGAGGCGGACAGTCTCCGATGACGTCAAGATCGATGTCATCGCCGTTCACGACCACCGCTTCAATGGCGCCGTCCGTTGCCCGGCTGCCGCAAATGATGCGGGCCCCTTCCAGCGCCGGGCCGGCGGCGCAGCTCGCGGCATAAAGCTGGTCCTTCGTCCCGATCACAATTTCACCGTTCGTGCCGATATCGACGATCAACGTCATTTCTTCGGCCGAATCGATATCGCAGGCCAGCCCCACGGCGGTGGTATCGGCGCCGACAAAACCGGCGATGTTCTCAACCGTGTGAACGTTGCCGGCCGGATTCATCCGCAGGCCTGAATCAACCGCCTGCACATCGTGCGCTTCGAGCGACCAGGCGTGATACGGCGCCCGGCCGAGCTGGGCGATGGGCAGCTTCAGAAAGACGTGGTTCATCGTCGTATTGCCCACGACGCACATCTCGCATATCCGGTCCGTTCCGATGTTCGCTTTCCTGCAGAGACCGTCCATCAGCGCGTTGATGCAATCGATAATGGCTTTGTGCAAATCGGCGTAGTCCCTTTCGCTTTGGGCGTATGCAATCCTGCTGACGACGTCGTCACCAAACCGGGCCTGCGGATTCAGGGCCGCCTCGGTGGCGCAGCATTGGCCGTCTCGCATGTCCATGAGCTTGGTGACAACGGTGGTTGTGCCGATATCGACGGCCACGCCGAATATCGCAGCATCAGAGGCGACCGGCAAATAGTCCTTGTATATGTCGGGTTCGATTGAGGCTTGAGCGGCAACACCTTCGGCGAGAATCCGCTGCTCGAAGAACCTGGAGCCGACCGGCACTGTTACCGTGAGGTCGCTCTCGATGCGGTACTGACACGCCAGGACCGCGCGCGAATCCGGATCGAGATAGACCAGGCATTTCTTACACGTTCCTTTGCCGCCGCAGACAGAATTCAGGATAATGCCGGCCTGGCCTGCTGCTTCGGTAAGAGTTGCACCTGAATGAATCGAGACTTGCTTGCCGTCGGGCCTGAAAGTGATGGTGAAGTGGTCCATTTATTGCGCTGCATTTCGAGCTTGTGCACAAACCGAGTACATCCTCTATGCATGCCCCCAACCACTCGTTGATGCCGACCTGCGATCAGCTTATCTTATGTCTGATTTTCCACTTGGCACGCCTTTTTCTGCTGCCGATTTTGCGTCTGCGTCTCGGTTTTGCCATCTATTTCTCCACAAACCGTCAAAAAACTCTGCCGTAAAGAACTTTCAAACCTCAAGCGTGTATGATATGATAAACTTACTGGAACGCAAACAAAAATTTGTCAATCCCGGCGAAAAGTATGACGTCCGATGGCCGGCGTTTGAAGATGAGATCTTTATGGCCGGTGATGCAGGTTCTCGCCGACCCAAACTGGGGCTGAAAAATGATTCAGTGCAAAGACTGCGAATTCTGCCAGATCGACCCGGAGGGCAGAAGAAGCTTCACGTGCGATCCGTTTGTGAACGTCAAGGAGCCCGAGTGCATCGCCAAGTGGCAGCTCATCCGCCTGGACATGCTGCTGGTCAGCTACCAGGGGATGCTCAAGTGGTACGGAAAACTGGCCCCGCTCCAGGACAAGATCATTCGATACATGCAGCGAGAGATCAACGATCTGGACGAAACCGAGAGCTGGAAGCTCGACGTTGACGAAGAAAACGAGGACCCGGAGAACCTTGGGAGCCCGTAGAACCGCCAGGGCCGCTGGGGAGCAATTGCGGCGCAGCGGCCGCCAGAAGGTCCTATAACCTGGCGATCGATTGGATGCCGGCCCGCCATCTTCTGGTATGCAACGCAAGGAACGGCGCGATTGGACGTCCCGGCTGTTACGCAAGAAGCCGATTTTTCGGATTCCTGCAATAAATTAGCGGAAATTCCCGTCTGAACTGATGAAAAACGCTGGAATATGGTACAAGGCGACGACTTAGCCCGGGTAATAAGCGGCTGCAAGAAGGGCGATTCGCGGTGCTTCTCGCGGGTTGTCGATATGTATGGGAGTCGTTGTTATGGTTATTTTCACAGGCTGACGGGCAACAACGATACCAGCGACGAGTTGTTGAGCGAGCTATTTGTAAAGTTAGTGGAGAAAATCGGCTCGTATAGAGGAGGATCTTTTGAGAGTTGGTTGTTCACGATAGCATCCAATATCTTTCATGACTATCTCAGGGGCAAGCAACGAAGGAAAAAACTGGCCGAAGTTTCCCATGAAGAGCTTGAATGGGAAATCGAAGAGCCAAAACAGTCGGACGGGGAGATGGTTGACAGGTTGCAGTCGCAGCTTGTAAAGTTGGATGTCGAGACCAGAGAGTTGATTATGTTGCGTTTTTATTCCCAATTGAGCTTCAAAGAGATAGCCCGGATACGGTCCGAGCCAATCGGAACCACATTGGCAAAGACCCACCGGGGGCTCAAGAAGCTGCGCCAGTTGATGGAGGGATCGTAGCATGAACGATCAAAAGCGGGAAAACTTGAAAGAGCTGGTTGAGAAGTTCTTCGGGGCCGGGCAGGCTGAAAGTTGCCTTCAGGATTTCCAGGAAGCTGAGCGAATCTTACGGGAGCATCCTGCGCCGCGGCCTGACGATATGCTCATTTCCAATATCAAGGCCGAAATAGCAATGCGGCTGCCAGCCAGAAGGGCAAGAATCTTCAGGCACAGGGTGTGGGAAGCCGCCGGCGTCGCAGCAGCCGTTGCCATCGTGGCCTTTCTCGGCGTTCGATTGTCGCAGCAACCCGATCGGCAGCATAGTTTTCATGCCTCGCTTCTGCCGACGGCAATTTGGGAAAGCAACAATATCGTCGCCGATGATGTGGATTTGGCTGTTTTCACGGCTGAAATCGAGCAAATCAGAAGCGAAGTCGCAGCCCTGGAGTCGGGTGAAGATACGGCCGACCCTGATAGCGCCATCGCTGAATTAGAAATGGAACTTGTGGAACTCAATAGCGATTTCTGGAAAGGGTAAGATCGATGCAGATAAATCGCCGAATCATCTTGGCCTTGGCAATCGCTGCGATCGTCGCTGGAGCCGCCTTGCCCTGCTCGGCGGAGGAGAAAAGCAAAGAAGAGCAGAGTATCTGGACCGATGATGGACAGAAAGTACCGGGACCTGGGTGGGGACCGGGACGGGGAAGGGTCGAGCTGACGGACGAGGAAATGAACCGCATTGTGGAGAGCGTGAAGCAGCGCGACGCGAAACAGGCGAAAGATCTGATGAAGCTGCGAGAGAAAGACCCTGAGAAGTTCATGGACGAGCTGCGCCGGCACGCCCGCGAAGAGTATGGCCAGATCGTCAGGGAACGCATAGAAACGTGGCGAGAGAAACGGCGGGCCGAGTTCGAAGAATGGCTCGGCAAGAGTTTCCCGGGCGAAGCCGAAGAGCTGGCCAAACTCAAAGAGACGGACGCGGACCTTTATGGAAAGAAGTACGACCTGGCATGGCAGAAGTACAGCCGGATTTTTGATGAGAGCAGGCGAAGCCCCGAATTAGCGGAAGTTCTCATAGAAGATTTGAAGTTGCAGAGAAGAACGGAGGAGTTGCTCGGCAAAATCAAAGCTGCCCGCGCCGAAAAGGAAAAGAAGAAGCTGACCGCGGAGCTGGAAGAAATTGTGGGCCTGCGGTACGACCTGATCGTAAGAAGAAAGCAAATCGTGTACGAGCGGCTGCTCAAGGTGCTTGAAGATCTGCAAAACCGCATTAAGGAAAGCCATGTCGAGCTCGGCAAATGGCAGGATTCCAAGACCAAGGCCGAAAATGTAAAACAACGAATTGAGTATCTGCTCGAAGGGAAAAAAGGGTTCCGCTGGGATTGAACAACCAGTCCCAATCGGTCCGCCATCACACGATCACCCGTGCCCACCCAGAGGCACAAATCCATAGTAGGCCCCGCAACCCTCCCTCGCGGGGCTTTTTTCTATCCCCGCCGAGGCCCGGCAAATATACCCTTTCCTGAACTTCGATATTGGACATTTCGTTGTTCGGTCTGCGATACTTGTTATAATGATATACACATAGGGAGATTTGTGCGATGACCGAGAGAATATCGCTCAAAACTCGATACCTGCACGTGATATGGGCGGTGCTGATCTTCGCGTTCCTGCTCTTGCTCATGGCAATCCTGGAATGTGAAATGGCCGCGCCGGCCTATTGAGCGGGAATGAGCGGGGAAGGCAGTGTGTGCAGCAAGCCTTTCAGGGTCATGCCTGGGGCGATACAGCCGCAGTAGCCCGGTCTTACGGGCAAAAGGAATGCCAATTGTGAAGCGTTTGCAGCGCGGGGAAAACGCCGCGTGGAGGCGGATGTATCTAAAGCACAAAGACGATCTGCTTCTCAGTATCGGTTTCGCATTTGCTCGGCTTTGGTGGCTTCTTTGAGGATATTCTTCTCTTTACGTGTCAGGCTCTGGAGGCCCGCGTCGTGGACCTTCTGCAGGATGCGATCGAGCTCGGCCTGGAGGTTGTGTTGGGACGCCATCCGTTTTTCCCACTGCCCGGCCCGCAGCTTCAACTTCAGTCTGTCGCGCCAGGATTGCGAGATGACATAAAGGGCACCCGCCGCCATTCCCCCCAGATGGGCCGCCTGGCCGCCCGCATTGCCAAACCGGTCGGGCTGCAATAGAGTCAGGATGGCGATAGCAGCAAAAACAATCGCCAGAACCATGAGCTTCACGGGAAAGATTCCCCACACATAAACTCTCAAATGGGGGAACAACATCGCACCGGCTGCAAGAATTCCCAAGATTGACCCCGAAGCGCCGACTAACGGGCCTTTGTCCAGCCACCCGATATTGGCTAACACGGGATAAACCACTCCACCCGTAGCTCCACAGACAAGATAGAAAACCAGGAATCTCTTGCTGCCCCATAATCGCTCAAGCATCGGGCCGAAAAAGAATAGGACCAGCATGTTGACGAAGATATGGCCAAATCCGGAGGTATCATGTAGAAACTGGTAGGTTAAGAGCCTCCAAAGTTGCAGCGACATCCCCACAGTCGCCGGATAAACCGAAAACCACGTGAACAGGAAATCTGCAAGAGACCCCATCAGAATACATAGCACGAATATCCCGATATTGACAATCAGCAGCCATTTGACGACAGGCGTTATTGTGGGCAGACCCAACTGGGGCGCAAAGCGAAAACCAGACCCCTGTGACTTGAAATCCGCCTGCGTGTAATCTCTATCGTAAAGCCCCATAATTACGCTCTTCTTCAGCTTTCTGTATAAAGTATATTCATTCTCGGCTACTTCTGTGCCGCCGGCAGTACCCCAAACGCTCCTGTGCCGCTGTGAGCGCGACGGCCATATCCATATAGTATCGTCCATTTGGCCTGATGTTCAAAGAAAAAAGACTCAGGATTGGGCCGGTTGGGCTTTCATGAAAAGAAAGGCCCCCATCAAAATCACGCCAAGCCCGACCATCGCGACGCTGATAATTTGTGAGACCGTCAGGCCATAGAAGGCAAAAGGGTTGTCATCGCGAAGAAATTCTATGGAAAAGCGGCCGAGGCCGTAAAGGATGAGCGCCAGGGCAAAAGTGCAGCCCGGTTTGGCAAAGGGCCTGGCGGGACCGTCATCGGATTCGACCACCCAGGTCCTTCGCCGGAAAAAGTACAAAATGAGGCACCAAAACGCCGCGAGCGCAGACGAATACAACTGCGTCGGGTGGACAGGAAGGCATCGATACTCGCCCTCGGTGACAGCGATCTTCTGTTTCTCAGTCAATCCTTCGAAAGGTTTTGGGTACCACTTGCCGTCTCTGCCGAGGTAGCCCAGGTAACCCTTTCGGGGCAACATCAACTGGGGTTCGGGCCGGTTTCGGGCCGGATCCGAGTTAATCTGACTGATGTACGGAAAAGAATTGTAGGGGAAGCGAATGCCCAAGGGCAATTCGGTCGGTTTGCCATAGCAGTCGCCGATGAGGAAACACCCGATCCTGCCGAACGCCACGCCGAGCATTACACCGATGGCAAGGATATCGAGATAATGACGGATTGGCAGCTTGTGATAGAGCAGAAAGACCATCAGAACGACGACGGCCAAAATCACGCCGCCCAGGAGCACGAGTCCCCCTTCCCAGACGGCCAGGGCGGCAAGGGGCCTGCCCCGGAACTGCTCGAAATTCAGCGCGACATAAAGCAGTCTCGCCCCCACGACGCCGGCAACCAGGCAATACAGCGCAGCGCTGGTGACCGGCTGCGTATCGGGCGAGAAATTCCGGCTGAGGCGCTTCATCAGCCAGAGGGCGGCGAGAAAACCCATGACCATCATGACGCCATAGGTTTTCACCGTTATGTGGAGAAACGGTATCTCGAAAAGCTCAGGATACATCTGCCTCGCGTCTCGCTGCTTGCGGTCTCTGTCTCATCGGAGCTGTGTCAGCTCATTTACGTTCGCGATATTCTTACCGCGCTGCTTTCACCGAGACCACAGCTTTTGCCTTCATTTTCTGAAATACGAGCATCAAGATCACGCCAATCGCCGCCATTGCGATGCCGATGTTTTGTGAAATGGTCAGGCCGTCAAGTTCAAAGGGGTTGTCGTCGCGAAGAAATTCCATGCCGAACCGCGAAATGCCATAGACGATGAGCATCAAAGCAAACGTACATCCGGGTTTGGTGAAGAGCCTGGAGGGGCCGCCGGAAATGTCCGTTCTCTGCGCCCTGCGCCAGAAAAGGTAGAGTACCACACACCAAAAAAACGCCAGACCGGACGAATATAACTGGGTCGGGTGGACCAGGAGGCATCGGTACCGGCCTTTGGTGACCTCGATCTTCTGCTGCTCGCTCAGGTCGTTGTAGGGCATGGGATACCATCTGCCGTTCTCGCCCGTATAGCCCAGATAGGTCTCTCGGGGCAACATCAATTGGGGCTGGGTCCGGTTCCTCAGCGGATCGGTGTTGATCTGACTGACGTAGCTGAACGAGTTGTAAGGAAAACGGACACCCCAGGGCAATTCGGTAGGTTTGCCGTAGCAGCAGCCGTTCAGAAAACACCCGATCCTGCCGAAAACCAGCGCCAGCATCATCCCGATGGCTATAGCGTCGAAGTATCGCCGGACGGGCAGCTTATGATAGAGCACGTAGAACAAGATGACGCTGACGGCCACGACCACACCGCCCAGGAGCTCGAGCCCCCCCTGCCAGATGTAAAGAACCTCGATGGGAAACTCACGGAACTTCTCGAAGTAATGAACGACAAAGAACAGTCGCGCCCCGATGACGCCGCCGACCAGCGAATAAAGAGCGGCGTTGGTGATAAACTGAGGATCGGGCGTGAAATCCCGGCTGAGTCGCCTGATGACCCAGACCGCTGCAAGAAAGCCGATGACCAACATCAAGCCGTAGCTCTTGACCGTAACGTGGATGAAAGGTATCTCGAATAGCTCAGGATACATCTCTCGTATCGCGTACAGGCCCCGGCGGCTTTCGCCTCGCCGCGACGGCCCTCGCCGGTTTTCGTCCCCTACTTGATGATCTTGTTGTTCTCGTCCAGAACGACGACTTTCGGCTTGAACGCTTCAGCTTCTTCGGGCGTAAAAAGGCCGAAGCTCAGGATGATCACAATGTCCTTTACGTCAATCAACCGGGCGGCCGCGCCGAGCATGACGACCTCGCCCGAGCCGGCCTCGGCCGGGACGACGTACGTCTCCAGCCTGTTGCCGTTGTTCAAATCGGCCACAAGGACGGACTCATAAGGCAGCAGGCCCGCCGCCTCCATCAACTCCGAATCGACGGCCATGCTGCCCGGATAGTGCAGCTTCGTAGCCGTCACCCGTGCACGATGCAACTTGCTTTTTAAGAGCTTTACAAACATAGTTATGGCTCGACTCAGGACCTGCTCGACGCAGCTCGAACGCCGTTACCAGCCGCTACACTGACTACGTCTTGGTATGAACATCCACGAACTCATCTCTGGCAATCCCGCATTGCGTGCAAATTGTCCTCAACGTGGAGGCCTTTATTTTCGCATGGTTCGGCATTGTCAAGGAAGTCCTGCTTCCATCGGCATTCTGACGGACCATGGAGATGTGCTCTTTTTCCCTTACAATCCGAAAACCCAACATCTGCGGCGCCCTTACCACATTTCGCTTCGGTGCGTCCACAGGGAACTTGGCCATCAGAGTTCTACTCCTGTTTCGGCAACGAACGCCTCAATAACTTGAGGTTCAGCCTCCAGAACTTCTTTGCCAAAGGTTTCAATGTGAAAACGAATCGCAGACTTCACATCAGAGAATGCTTCGTCGTATGTATCCCCCTGCCCAACCACAACTCCCTTCAATCCCAGTGGATACGCCACATAGCCGTCGGGATGTTTCTCGACAATGATCTTAAACTGTCTCATAGCGAATTCCCTGTTCTCAAGTAATGACAAAAATGTATTATACACGGCTACCGGCCTGCGTCCACCAGAATGTTGTCAATCAGCCGGGCCGGGCCCAGCTTGACCGCCACGGCGACGAGAATCTTGCCGCCGACCTGCTCGATGCTTTCGAGCGTTTCGGCATCGACAATACTGACGTATTCAATCTCCATCGACGGGACCTGCTGCAAAACCTCTCGCATCCGCGCAATGATTTGCCGCGTCGCGGTCACGCCGGCGTCGATCATCCGTCGGCATTCCTGGAGCGACTGGTATATCTTTGCCGCATCCTTCTTCTGCTGTTCGCTGAGGTATTGGTTTCTGCTGGAGACCGCCAGCCCGTTCGGTTCCCGCACGGTCGGACAGACGACGACCTCCAGCGGCATGTTCAAATCGCGGGCCATCCGCTTGATCGCGATGGCCTGCTG
>DATKWR010000255.1:0-4814 GCA_035529475.1 Sedimentisphaerales bacterium
GCTGTGGGGCCTGAACAACACGTACAGCGCATGTGCCCCCGCGAAGGAGCTTGCGGACCAGCGGGCCGCCTTCTATCCCAAGTACGGCATCAACTCCGTCCGGCTGCACAAATACGCCGACGGCACCGGCTGGAGCGGCATTCAGTCGGCTGACAGCTTCGTCGAGTTCGATGGCCAGGCCCTGGATCGCATGGACTATTACGTGGCCCGGCTCAAGGAGCACGGCATCTATGTGAAGCTCTCTTCCACCTTTGGCGTCAAGCTGGGTCCCGCCGACGTCAAACGCGTGCCCTACATGAGCGAATTCGGACAGATAAGGGGCAATCGGCTGGCCACGGGACATGGCAGCATCTTCCTGTCGCGGGAATTGCAGGACATGCAGATTCAGCAGATCGCCAACATTCTCAAGCATCGGAATCCTTACACGCAACTGACCTATGCCCAGGACCCGGCTGTCGGCGTTGTCGAGCTGTTCAATGAAGACAGCGCTCTGTGGTTCGGGGTGATGCCCATCCTGCAGAAGATCCCGACGCTTCGCGAGCGCACGGCCGGCAGATTCAGCGGCTGGCTCAAGGCCAGATACGGCAGCCACGAAGGGCTGGTCCAAGCGTGGGGAAAGGCCGCCATCGATTCGTTCAGCAATGAAGGTTTTACGGGAGAGCATCTGGACAAGCGCAACATCGCGCCCGCCGGCAATCCGTGGTTCTACGATCCCGCGCAGTTGGCCGGCTCTCAGGCCAATAAGAAGCAGCGTCTTCTTGACACGATGCTGTTCCTCTACGAAATCCAGAATGGGTTTTATGACCGCTACGTGAAGGCCATCCGTGAGAGCGGCTACGAGGGCGAAATCCTCGGCTCCAACTGGCAGGCCGGACAGGCCTTCAGCCACTACTACAACCTGCATTCGGATTCGCGGGTGGGCCTGATCGACCGGCACAATTACTTCGGCGGAGGGCGCCAGGGCCTCAAGCCCGGCAAGTTCGACAATGCTTCGATGCTCTGCGCCGCCGGCTCGGCCATGCTCAGCGCCGGGATGCAGCAGGTGAGCAATCGGCCTTTCATGCTCTCGGAGTGGATCCACGTTGTGCCCAATGAATGGGGCGCTGAAGGCCCCGCCATTATCGGCGCCTACGGCATGGGCCTCAACGGCTGGGACGTCTCCTACATGTTCCAGAATTCCGACACCGGCGGGTTCAGCAGCAAGCTGGGGGGCCATCCCTGGGATGTCGCCGCCCCACAGGTTCTCGGGGTCTTTCCCGCCGTAGCGCGACAGGTGCTGCGCGGCGACGTCGCCGAATCGGACGTCCTGGCCAGACGTCTGGTTCATGTGCCCTCTTTGCACGAGGGCAAACTCGGCTTTGAGGACAAAGCCGCCCAGCAGAACGACGTCAAGACGTTCGACAGCGACAAGGTCCCTGCCACGACGCTGGCTGTGGCGCGATGTGTCGTGGAATTCACCGAACAATACCAGGACACGCCCGCCTTCGACTTGGGGCCTTATCAGAAGAACGGCTGTCTGACTTCGTCCACGAAACAGCTCCGCTGGTACGAAGGGCGGTCCAAGCTCGACGGCTATTTCACGATAGACACAGGCGCCACCCAGGCGGTCGTCGGTTTTGCCGGGGACAAGGTCTGCACGCTCGGCGATATCACGATCAAGCCAAAGTGCCGGTTTGCCGCTATTTATGTCACCGCCGCCGAACGTGACGAGGACATCCGCACATCGACCAGGCTGTTGATTGTCGCTATGGCCCGCGCGAGAAACACGGGCCAGCAATTCAACGAAGCGGAAGATGAAATTCTCCAACCTGGTACGGGGCCGATTCTGATGGAGCCCGTCGAGGCGGAGATTACAATTCGCAGGCCGGGCGATCCGAAGGTCATCGTGCTGGATCACGACGGCATGCCGACCGGCGGGACCGTACCTGCCGCCGACGGAACTTTCACAATCGATGGCGCACGGGACAAGAGCCCCTACTACGTGGTCAGATACTAACACGCTCTTGCGCCGTTTCGGCAAGAGCCCTGTTCATGCGCATAATGGCCTCGTCGATCTCGGCGGGGCTTTTGAAGCCGATCGCGACGGCATCGACCAGGCCCGGCTGCATGGCAAAGCGAATGGATTCCTCGCGATCCTCGGGGCGGGTGAAATCACCATTGCCGATGATCTTCATGCCGATGATGCCGTGGCGGTTCCTCCTCATGATGTTGAGCTGCTCCAGCACGGGGGACACATGAGGCTCATCGCTCACGGCGTTCCCCGTCTCGGCGGGGGTATCCATGTGCGCGCCCTGCGGGTTCACCCGGACCAGATTGACGTCAACCCAGTCTAACTGGGCGGCTTTACTCAGGGCAGGCAGGCTGTGACACGAGACGCCGTGCGCGCGAATAATCTTCTTATCCTTGGCCTCCTCCAGGGCATCCAAGACACGCTTGCGCTCCTGCTCCCAGTCTTTGGTGACGGCGCAGTGGGACAGCACACTGTCAATGTAATCGACGCCCAATTCCTTGCGGTATTGGTCGAGCACCTCGAGAGGTTTTTCCGGAACGCCGGGCATCTTCGACTGGATGAAAAGCTTTTCTCGCGGCAGGCCCTTGATCGCCTCGCGGACCATCGTGTGTGTTCTGTAGTTTTGAGCGGTGTCGATATACGTGATCCCCTGGTCGTACGCGTATCGCAGGAGGCGGTTGAATCCTTCGTCGCCCAGCGCCCGCTGGATGCTGCCGCCTCGACTGCCGGTGCCGATGCCGAGCCGGCTGAGCTTCAGGCCCGTCTTGCCGAGCGCAACCTGGTCCACCGCCGTTCTTTTGGCCTGGGCGGCCAGGACCCCTCCGCCGAGCGAGGAAAACAGGACGCCGCCGGCAAAGACCACGGTGGATCGAATGAATTGACGCCGTGTGATTTGTTCTTTGTACATGGCCGAACTCCTCAAAAAATACTACGAGCGGAACCATACCGCCGCATGAGCTGCGGCTTCTCTATGATGCCGGATCCGTCCGGCAAATGCAACAACTTTCGCCCCTTCCTTCGCAGGTTCGCCTAACAGGCCGAACCCGCCGGCGCAAGCACGTTGACCCTCAACAGAACCGACCTGCCGTTCATTGCGACCTCCTGCCGCCTGCGTCACTAAACAGAACCTGAACCTGTATCTGCGATTGCTGTTCGAGCCGCTCAATTCCCTCGGGGATCTTGATCAGTGCGTTGGCGCTTGCCTGAGACCGCAGGCGACTCTTGGCTTCTACGGGGCTGACAAACGACTGCTGGTCCCTTTCGTCTATCGCCGCATAATGAAACTGGGTCCAGTCCTTCTGTCCTTCGAGTGTTTTTGTCAACGTTGCCCATCTATATCCAAAAGGCTCGGGCGTCTGGCCGGCCAGGCGAAACAAGCCGGGTAGCGCAATTTGCAGAAAAGCCATCTCGTTGGAGGGCGGACCGCCGGGAAGGCAAAACGCGGTTTTGCCTTTCAATAAAATCAGAGCTACGGCTTTGCCTGGCCCCATCCTGACGCGATGAAATACGATCTCTCCGCCCATCTCCGTAAGGACTCTTATCGTCAGGTCCCGCTCGCTCTTCCACGCACCGCCGCTGGTGAGAAGGACGTCCGCGCTCGCCAACAATCTCTCGGCGGCAGCGGTGAGGCTCTCCGGCCGATCGCCGACCACTTCCACCCGGGCATCCATGCCAAAGCATCGGAGCCAGGAAACGAGCGTGACAAGGTTGCTGGCGTAAAGTTGCCCTGGCCGCAGCGGCTCGCCGGGACGGACCAGCTCATCGCCCGTGGCCAGGACGCCGATGCGCGGTCTCGGATAGACCCGGACAGTCGAGATTCCTCCCGCGGCTAACAAACCGGCCTTTGCGGGCGTCAAGACCTCGCCTCGCCGCACCACCGTATCGCCTTTGGCCACGTCGTATCCTCGCTCGATCACGTTTCTTCCCGGACCGCATTCTCGCAGGCACAACACGTAGCTATCTTCCTGGCGGGTAAACTCCTCGGCGACCACGGCCTCGGCGCCGTCGGGAATCGGCGCGCCGGTCATAATTTTGACCGCCGTGCCCGATTTCACATTGGTTGGCCTTTCGCCTCCGGCGAGCGATCTGCCGCTCACTTTCAACCTGACGGGTCGGTCCTCGGACGCACTCACAATATCTGCTGAAAACACAGCATAGCCATCTTTCGAGGATGTCGGCACGGACGGGCAATCGGCCTTCGCAATACAGTCTTCGGCCGCCACCAAACCCTCAACTTCATCTACTGCAAGGTAAACCGGCGCCAGGGGGGGCAATTGCCCCGACATTTTCGAGAGGGCCTCTTCAAAACCAATATCGTATCCTGCACGCATTTCTTAGTGTTCCTCGAACGTCAGTCCGGCCATGCGATTCGCGATTTTCGGCGAGTATCCCGTATTCGGAATCGAGGGTCGAGTTGCACGTATTAGACATGAAAACTTCGGTCCGGGCAACTCTGCGTCTCTGCCGGCGGGCAATGACGGGCCGGACCGAAAATCCGGGGCATTGACAAAAAAAATTGCCGGAATTTGAAAATAAAAAGCCGGCACAAACGTCTATATAAATGAAACCAATAGATTCTGAATCTTGTTAAGATCGATGGCGAAAGACCTCGACTATGAATTCGCAAGATATAATCAAGACTTCTCGTAAGGCCAAAAGTGAGACGGAAACCTTTATCAATCGTTATCTTGACGATCAAGCGAAAGGGTGGCCGAGAATCTGCCTGGCCGGCTCAGTCTGTACGGGAGGTTCGCAGGGCCGCCAGATAGAGGCAAGCCTCTCTGGGTCCAAAGTGCAGGATTGG
>DATKWR010000256.1:0-4762 GCA_035529475.1 Sedimentisphaerales bacterium
TTCCAATGAAGAAAAATAAACTATCCAATATCAAAATAGCGGAATCCCTTGGCGATGACCACCTTATATTTTTGAATTTTGATTTTCGATAATTGGGACGCACCCTACGTGTTTGAGAGTTGTCGCTTTATGGCCGCGGCAGAATAGGGATGATGGCGGGGCACCGCCCCACCTTGCCGCTACGACGGACCAATCTGTGGCAAATTCCGACTTTTTTTGAAATTTCACTGGACAGGGAACGTGGCATAGAATATAATATGTATATAACTAAATGTATATCGTATATGGTATGTCGAAGATCGCCGACAGCCAATCGCAAACAGCAATCCAGAAAGGGGAATTTCTCATGACGCAAGCGTGTGGGTGCGTACGGGCGGCCGGTCGAAAGACCCGCGCGACTCGGCCGAGTATCTGGCTTTTGGGCCGTATCGCCAAGAAGGATTGGTGCGGCTCAAGGCTGATCGAGCGGCTCTTCGAGTACGAACGCCGGATCGAAAAGAGCCTGTACAAGACCATCGCCCAGCTTCGGGCCATGCAACTGATGCTCCAGATGGCCGAAGCCGACGCCGCCGAGCGGCAGCATCTCGCCCAGCCCGATGCGAAAGCAAATTCTGCAAAACAAAGCCAATTTCAGCGGTGGCCGGACACATACGGCATAGACCCGGAGGACCTAAGCGCTTTTGCTAAAAAGACTTATGGCCACACGCACCCTGAAGTGGTTGAGGCATTGCTGAAGCGTTGGAACACCTCGCCGACCCGGCCAAAGTCTATTTCAGCCCCCCAAACCCAAAGCAACAGCGGAAAGACGGGTGCTCCCCATAGCCTTCTGAAGCTCTGATCCGCCGGGGCAGACGGCTCTTCAGCCCAAAATCAAGACAGGATTGGTTTTGGGGAGATTTTTCCAGGATTTTTCAGACAGCCGCCGTTCTTGCTCTGGGTCCTGGTCCCAAGCGGCAGAACAAGAGCAAGCCGCCGCCGTATTGCAGATGAATGGCTTGGCATGGTATAATAGGTCCAAAGCAGGTGAGTGAATATGCGAACTGTGAGCCGTTTCTTGACAATTCTGCTACTTGTGCCTCTTATCCTGGGCGGTGAGGCAGCCCGAGCGTACCGTCTGACCCGAATCGCGGGCGAATTGAACCATTCGGCAAACGCTGCGTATGTGGAGTTCTGCCCCGAGGCCGACACCCCGGCGGCGCTTTCGCCCCGTACCGACCAGAACAGGCAGGCGGGCCTCAATCCGAAGAAGATTCTAACAATCCATGCTTTGGCGTGCAGCGGAATCCTCCGGGCAGAGCTTGCTCCGTCGCGGACCCACGACGGAGTGCCGCCTTGCGTATCGCGAATGCAACTCCAATCACACACTCTTTTCTCCCTTCGCTGTCTGCTGACAGTGTAAAGGTTATGCCCTTTCCAGGTGTATCTGCCGGCGCATGATTGCATTGCTGCAAGGGTTTTTCTGCTCGGGCAGGACAAGTCCGAGCGCCGTTTGTCCGTGCAATGCCACCGCCGGGAGAGGAAATCCGTTGAAGGCATATCCAATCACGAGACCCCCGCTGATTCTGACTGAGGCCTTTGCGCCGACGCAGACTCGACCGGTCCGGGTCTCGCGAAGGAGAAACGAAACATGAATACGCACAAGAACAAAACCGCGATCGGCACGAACGATCACATTCGGCAATTGCTCGACCAGAACCATCCACAGGATGCGCTGAATCTTATCAACCACGTCGGCCATGACTCGGCACCGATGAAGAACGCACAGGGGGTTTGCCTGTTACGGCTCGGAAGAATCGAAGAGGCGATCAACGTCTTTCGCGAAATCACCTTTCGGGGTTATGTATGCGTTCCTTCGGACACGCCCGTTGTTTACCAGACTAATTTCGCGATGGCCATGTTGCTGGCAAATCACAAAGAAGGCGTCATTGACATTGTGAGCCGGCTCGATGAAAAACAGTACCCGGCGGTTGGGAGGATCAGGTCCGCCCTGAGAAAATGGGAGAAAAGCCTGGGCTTTTTCCAGAGGCTGCTCTACAAGGCAGGTATCTACCCGGGCAAGGCCATCCCGATAGATTTTGCTCCCGGCGATTTGGAATGAGAGCGGGCCATCGGCTGGACGGAACGATGGCAACATCGAATGGGACGCGAGGATTACTTATCTGCCTGTCCTGGGTCGTCTGCGAGCAGGTCGGGCCGCCATTTTTCCGTTCGTTCGAGGGCTTGCCGACGTCGCCACTCGGCGATTTTGGCATGGTCGCCACTGAGTAGGATCTCAGGAACCTTCATCCCGCGAAAGACCTCGGGTCTGGTATAGTGCGGGTATTCCAAAAGGCCGTTGGTGAAGGATTCATCCCTGGCCGAGTCGTCGTCGCCCAGCGCGCCGGCCAGCAGCCTGACCACGGCGTCGATGATGACCATCGCGGCCAGCTCGCCGCCGCTCAGGACGTAATCGCCGATCGAGATTTGCTCGGCGCCCAGGCCTATGCGAATTCGCTCGTCGAATCCTTCGTACTTGCCGGCGATGAAAATCAGACGTTCCTCGCGGCTGAGCTCGCGGGCCTTGGCCTGATCGAACTTCTGTCCCTGGGGTGTCAGCAGAATGACCCGGCCCTTCCCGGGCGAGAGGCTCTGAACGTGCTCAAAACATGCAAAGAGCGGGCCCGGGATCATCACCATGCCCGGCCCGCCTCCGTATGGCTTGTCATCGACCTTTCGGTAGCTGTCCTCGGCGAAATCCCGGATGTCGGTCAGCACGATTTCAACCAGGCCGTTGTCCTGGGCCCTTTTCAATATCGAACAGCTCAGGGGCGATTCAAAGGCCTGGGGGAACAGCGTAAGAACGTCAACTCTCATCGTTCTTGCCGTCTATTCAGCTCGACGCCGGCTCCTGTTTGGTTTCGTCCTCGTTTTTTGGCTCCGCTGCGTTGGTCTCGGCTTGCGCCTTGGCTTTCTCTTCGGCCGCTTTCGCTTCGGCCTTTTCTTCTTCTGCCCGGGCCTTGGCTTCGGCTTCGGCTTCGGCCTTGATCTTGGCATCCGCATCCGCTTTGGCCTTCGCTTCGGCGTCTGCTTTGGCCTTTTCTTCGGCCGCTTTTGCTTCGGCCTGCTTCTGGGCGGCTACGGCCTGAGCTTTGTTGAAGAATTTGCCCTTGGCCTGCGCCACAGCCTTGGCTCTTGTCCGGCGGGCGGCTTGTTCTTCGGCGTATTTATGCTTCATCCCATGGCGAAGCAGTATCTGCGAAACTGTATCGCTCGGTATGGCGCCTTTGTCCAGCCAGTACTGCGTCCGCTCCTTGTCGAGCACGATCTGCTTGGCGGGGTCTTTCTCTATCGGGTCGTAGTGTCCCAGCTTTTCGAGTACTCGGCCGTCGCGCGGCGTACGCGATTCGACGGCGTTGATGCGGAAGAACGGTCGATGCCGCCTTCCCATCCTCGTCATTCTCAATTTTACTGACATGTTTTTCTTCCTTTCTTATGACTATCATCAATTCCCGTGACTTCGCAAAATATCAGTCACGAAACACGTTTGCAGTGGAGGGCATAGCCGTTCATGAAGATGGCCAGGTTGGCGGGATCGACTTGAGCATCGGCGGCCAGTCTTTCGATCTGATCATCCGCGAGCGTATTGGCGTTCTCCTTCTCGGCCGGCGTCATAATCGCCACGGCCCTTCTCAACTGTTCCAACTCGTCGGGGCTGGGCGCCGCCAGCATCGCCAGCTCGCTGTCGCCAAGAACGTCCTCGAACTGGCTTCTGATCAGCTTGCCGTATTCGCTGGCCGAGAACCGGGCCACCTTTTCCAGATACTGCTCAATCGAGATTTTCGTCATACCTACCATTATACTCTGCTCCTCGGCACTCCGGGGGCGAATTCCTGCCGCTATTGTCTTTTTATTTTGCCTCTTCGCTTGATGATCCTTTTTCTTCTGGATCGCTGCTTTATTTTTTTTCCGCTGGACATCATCTGTCCCAGGGCCCCCATGTTCAAGCCTCCTGAGAGCAGGCTCCGCAGTCCGCCGAGGCTGCCGCCGCTCAGCGCCTTGAGCATGTCTCTGCTGCGTTTGAAGGTTTTGACCAGGCTGGAGACGCCGTGCACCTCGACGCCGGCCCCGGCGGCGATCCGTCTTCGCCTGCCCGATTCGATCAGGTCCGGGTCGCGCCTCTCCTGCGGCGTCATCGACTGCACGATGGCTTCCATCTGGCCCAGTTCGGCGCCGTCGAGGTCCAGATCGTCGATCTGGCCTCCCATCCCCGGCATGAGCTTGAGCATGTCTTTGATGCCGCCCATCTTCTTGACGGCCTGCATCTGCTTGAGGAAGTCGTCGAAGCCGAAGCTGCCCTTGGCCATCTTCTTCTGCATCTTGACGGCTTCTTCGGCGTCGAATTGCTCCTGGGCCTTTTCCACCAGGCTTACAACGTCGCCCATGCCCAGGATTCGGCTGGCCATCCGGTCGGGATGGAATTCTTCGAGCTTGTCGAGTTTTTCGCCGATACCGACAAACTTGATGGGCTTTCCAGGTACGGCTTTTACGCTGAGGGCCGCTCCGCCGCGTGCGTCTCCGTCCAGCTTGGTTAAAATGACGCCGTCCAGCTCGAGACGCTCGTTGAACTCTTTGGCCGAATTGACGGCGTCCTGGCCGGTCATCGCATCGCAGACTAAGTAAATCTGATGCGGCGTGACGGCTTTGGCCACGTCGGCTACTTCATTCATCATGTCCTGGTCAATGTGCAGCCGGCCGGCGGTATCGAGGATGACCACGTCGTAAT
>DATKWR010000257.1:0-8694 GCA_035529475.1 Sedimentisphaerales bacterium
CACGCAGTCTTTCCTCCAGTTCCTTGAAACTTGTCTCCATTTCATTTTTCAGTCGTCGAATCCTCGCTGCGACCTTGCCAATGGTAGCTGCAGCGTCGGGCTGAGCGATCTCGCTGTCAGGTAGAAAGAACGGCAGGCGCATTGCCTCTGCCAAGTCAACTTGATCACGCTCGGTGGCGAGGCTTGCGCTTGTGTGGAACAGGAAGTAGCGAGCTAATCCTGATCGGAGGTAAGCCGACAGAAAGAGAAGGCTATCGGAGTGTTGGGCAGGACCGGAGATAGAATGCAGAGCATGCTGGAATCTCAGCGGACCGAATTCACGGTCAAAAAAGGCTGCTACTGTAAAACCTCGATTCCAGAGCACCAGGGGCGGTGTGAACAAGGCTTCTGGAGGCTTGCTGTAAAGTTTGTCGAGGACATAGTCGTTACTCTTCAGATGTTCCCCCAGAGTTGAGCACAGGGCTTTCGGCACAACCACAAGACCCTTCATAAGATCGGTCGTGACAAACGGGTCTTCAGGGGACCAATCTCCGAAGGACTTAAGCTCGCGATCGAGTTCGGACTTGGAGTTTGCCTTCCTTGGCTTGCATCCGATTCCGGCAGCCCACCGATTCTTCCGTTTGCCGTGTGTCTCGCTCAGGATGTCCACGTATTCCCCAAGCCTGGGGAGCGTGAAAAGGAAGTCGAGGAACTTCAAGTCTCGTCGGGTGCCCCAGAGATGTGACTTCCATACCACAGCCGTTGCCTTTTGTTTCGCCGCTCCGAGCAGGAGGCGCAGAGGGATCCACTTCCGATCTTGTGGGGCAACCGGGATAACGCCATCACGCAAATCGATACGTGAAACCTTGGGTGCAATGTATTCGACTTCGTGCGAAGCGATATCCGGCGCATCTTTGGCGAATCGCGCGATACTGCATGCACACCGTGCTTTTTGGAAGAGAATACGTCTATAGTCAGCAAGCTGGATCACTTTGTCCAGGGTGACGCGCCTGAGCCATTGAGACTGGAATGCATCGGTCTGATTCAGGAATGCTTTGGAAGGCAGTAACAGGCATCCACGGCCCGAATCCTTCAGAAGATCAGGGATCACCTCCATAAACTTGTGGGCGATCTGTCCGCTTCCACGTCCGGCCCACGGGGGATTGCCGATCACGATGTCAAACTGCTCCTTCCAATTGGCGGCCAACTGGAGGAAATCTTTCTGCCAAATGACAGAAATGTCGGGGGCCTTCTTCTTCGGGTCAGCGAATTGAAGCAGACTCGGCAATTTCTCGCCGGTGGCCTTCATATAGGCCCGCAGACCGGGCGGGTCGAATTGATCGAGAAAGGCGAGATAGAGACTAAAACATGCAATCCGGCAAGCGGTCAGGTTCTTATCCACACCCCGCAGAGACCCAAGCAGGGCACGCAGGTCTTTCGCCTGCTCTTCAGGCGACCATTTGCCCTTTTGGGCTGCTCGCCACTCAGCGGCCAAACGGTTGAACAGGAGCACAAGAAAAATGCCAGAACCGCACGCTGGATCCAGGAAGTCTTTGCCTCGTAGCGGACGCACACCTTCCAAGGCAAGGTCAAGTGTCATCTCCGCCAGGAATCGCGGCGTGTGGTAAGCTCCGCTCTTACGCTTCTCCGAAACACCTTCTTTCTTGAGGAAATCCTCGTAGATGGCGCTGATCGTCTCAACGGGAATGAACTTGAAGTCATAGGCCCAGAAACCGAGTGAACGCTGCCCTTTGCGCACTTCGTCTCCATTGAGGAATCGGCGGATGGCCTTCAGATGTGGCGGACGGATCAACTTACGCTCCGCCGCGAGATCGTCGTCAAACATGCTGCCGTTGAACTCTCGCTTCAGCGCGGGGAAGAGCTTATCGTAGAGATCCGGACATGGGTCATCATCCTCGTGCTCGGCAAGCAGGTCATGGAGATGTTTCCAGGAACGTTTCGGGAAGTAACCCCGCAACTCGATGATGCCTCGGTCACACAGATAACAGGTGAACAATAACCGTCCGAGAAACGCGTGGGCCACACGCGGTTTCAAGCCTTCATCTCCTTGGGTCAATTCGTCGCGGACATCGCCAAGGTTGTCGATCAGGTATGCATCCACCCCTTGCTGCGGGTCGAACTTGGCCTCATTGTCTCCTGAGTAGTATTGACCAGTCCCGAGTCGAAGGTAGAAACGCCGGAGCCAACTTGCCAAAGTCGCGAGGTTGATCGTCTCGACCAAACGATCATTAATCTCGTCTTGGGTGGCCTTGGATGCGTCGATGGGTTTGGTCATGGAAGAGAAGACACGTACTTTCTCAGGATCGCGCAACAGGAGCACGGTGGCCACACCTTGATTCCAGAACTGGTGATGAACCTTCGCCGCTTGCACAGGGTCAAGGGGACGTTTCTCGTCGCGCACATAGACCGTTGGAATCCCGTTGAGGGTGAACACACCGCTAAGGCTCATCTCCTTCCACGCGCGGAGCAGCAGATGCTGATAGGCAAGCAATGTGCCGTCTTGGATGATTTGTTGCTTCGACCGATAGTAGCGGAATCCCTGTGGTGGTTCCGGGAGAAGTTCTTTGCTCATTGTCAAACACCGGCGAATTTCAACGACACATTGTTTCTATCTCGTCACACACCACTCTTCCGTACTGGGCTGTCATCGGCATCAAGCTGACAGGTAAGACATGCCAGGAACTCGCGATCTGCGGCCATTGCTCCAGTATCCGCGCCCTCTCGGCATCCAAAACCGTCATCTTAGCAACCACAGGCGACATTATAGCGCCATGGAGGGGATGAGCAAGTACATTCCGCTTAGAAAAAGCCCAGCCCTCTGTGGGCTATGCATAGGTTCCCACACGCGGATGCGAGATGGGTCGCTATGGGTGGACCCTATTCTGTTGCAGGCCGGCCATGAGGCAGCGGGCGAAGTCGCCGGCCCAGAAGCGTCTCGAGCTTGGCGACGAACTTATCCGTGCCTAACGGCCGCCCTCGACTGGTGTACAGACGAAGCCGCGCGAGCTCTTGCTGATCCTCGGCATGATGATATAATAGCCAACCATGAAGAAGGACATTGAAGAAAACCTCGATTTTGTTCCGAAATTCGATGAAAACGGCTTGATACCCGCCATTGCTCAGGATGCGCGTACAGGGCAAATCCTGATGGTTGCCTATATGAACCGCGAGGCCCTGGAGGCCACCATCCGGTCCGGCTATGCCACGTATTTCAGCCGCTCCCGGGGGAAATTGTGGAAGAAAGGCGAGGAAAGCGGACACCTCCAAAGAGTCGAACAGATACTCGTGGATTGCGATCAGGATTGCCTTGTCCTGAAGGTGAGCGTCGATGCCGGCCAATGCCACGTCGGGTATCAATCCTGTTTCTACCGGGCATTGAGCAAAAACACCGATAAAAAGCTGGAATTTGTCGCTGCGAAGGTGTACGACCCCCGGAAAACCTACAAGAAGTAAACCCGGGTCGCATTTGCGAAACGTATCCTGCGCGCCACAGCGGCACATTTCCCAGATTGCCGAGAAAATCAAGCCCTAAACAGCCTATCCTCAATTTTTTTTTGTGGTTTTTGCCCTAATAAGGCGTTACGATATTGCCGATAGGGTACACTGTATTATGTTCATGGAGGAGCGGCGATAAGATTTTCTTCTTTGTGTTCTGCGCTTGCCGCTTCTTCAATGACGAAAGTGTGAAGTACCTGGAAGTAAGGTTCCGAAATCGAAAACCTGTTATTGTTTGTTTTTGGAGGATTAAATCATGAAAAACCTCAGATCGAGATTGGTTGTGGCCTGTGTGCTGATGCTGTTGCTCGGTGCTGCTCAGGCCACCCACGGTGTTGGGGTCAAGCCGGGAATCCTGTATCCGCCCTACAATGACTGTGCTAGCGCAAAGGCCGTGGGCAACGTAACAAACATGGCCTTCGACACCACGAATGCAACATTCGATGGCCCCGGACACTACATCCACAGCAAGAATATCTGGTACTGCTACACGGCTCCATGCACGGGTACCACCACGGTCAGCCTGGCCGGCAGCAGTTTTGACACCAAGCTCGCCATCTATGACGGGTGCGAATGCAATCCGCCCGCGAACAGGCTGATTAAAACCAACGACGACTTCTACGGGCAGCAATCTGCCGCCTGTTTTCCCGTGACGCAGGGCTACCAGTATCTCATTGAAGTTGGCGGCTTCAACCTCAGCCTCTTTGGCCCGGGCCTCATCACAATCACGTGTGATGGTCAGGCCGTTTCTCCAACAAACGACAACTGCAGCAAAGCCAAGGTCGTCGGCAACGTGACGAATCTGCCGTTCGATACGACGTGTGCCACGGTCGATGGTCCCGGCATATGCACGAACGGGCCGAATCTCTGGTATCGCTACACGGCGACGAGCACGGGGCCTGTTACGGTCAGTCTTCTGGGCAGCCAGTACGACACGAAGCTTGGCATCTATAAGGGAAGCGCTTGTTACCCGAGCCAGGAAATCGACTGCAATGATGATTATGAGGGTAATCTCGCATCTCTGATTACCTTCCAGGCGACTTCGGGTCAGGTCTATCTGATCGAAATCGGCGGCTACAATAGCGACGCCGTCGGTGAGGGTGTGCTGACCATCAGTTCCGGCGGTCCCATTCCGCCGCCATCGGGTAATAACAATAATTGCGCCGACGCTCAGCAGATCGGCGAGGTTGAAGACCTGGCTTTTGACACGACGAATGCGACGTTCGACGGGCCGGGCCGTTGTATGCAGAGTCCGAATCGCTGGTACTGCTATACCGCCTCGTGCACGGGCGATGTGACGGTCAGTCTTTTCGGCAGCAGCTACGATACGATGCTCGCCGTTTATAAAGGGTGCGAATGCTATCCGGGCGCGAGCGATGTGATCGCGTGCAACGATGACTTCGGAGGAAGCACGGCATCCCAGGCCACCTTCGCCGCGACTGCGGGACATCAATACCTGGTTGAGGTGGGCGGCTACGATGGTACGGGTCTGGGCAAGCTCACGATCACGTGCGCCGGAGAGCCGGTTCCAACCTCGCCTGACAACTGTGCCAACGCCCAGCCCATCGGCGATGTTACAGATCTGCCGTTCGATACGAGCGATGCGACCGCTGACGGGCCCGGCCATTGCATGGGCAGCCCGAACATCTGGTACTGCTATACTGCCTCGTGCACCGGCAACGTCACCGTAAGGCTCTCGGGCACCACCTACGACACGATGCTGGCCGCCTATGACGGCTGCACGTGCTATCCAACATCAAGCAAGCTGCTCCAATGCAACGACGACTTTGGAAGCGGTACCGATTCGCAGGTCACGTTTGCGGCCACCTCGGGCAGCCAGTACCTCATCGAGGTTGGTGGTTACGCCTCCGAGAAGGGTCAGGGCCTGTTGACCGTCAGTTGCGAAGGAGTCACGACCCCGGACAAGCCGGACCTGGGCGACGCTCCCGACAGCACCAACAATGGCGGCTTGGTCATGACCGCCTATCCCGCCGGAGGTCCCACGGGCGTGAAGGCCAACTACCCCACGGTCCATCTCAGCGGCACCGGCGTCGGGCCTTTCGGGCCGGCCCACCTGAATGCTCAGATGGTGGCCCACTTGGGTAAGAAGATTACACGCGAAACCGAAGCCGACAGCGGCCTCGACCAGGACGGCGTCAACAATATCAATCCCTCGACCAACTCGCCGAACCTGGACCAGGGCGACGAAGCGGTCGTCGTGCCGCTCAATATGCCGTCGTGCCGCTGGACGACCTTTGACTACACGGTCAACGTGGTCGATCCCAACGTCGATCTGTATGTCAATGTCTGGTGCGACTGGAACCGTGACGGTGACTGGGATGATACCCTCGAGTGCGTGGACGCACCCGCACCCGAGTGGGCGGTCCGCAACCAGCTCCTGTTCAAGCTGCCGATCGGGCTCAATCAGATCACGACCCCGGCCTTCCTGCCCTGGCATCCTGCCATCGGCCCGGAAGAAATCTGGATGAGAATCACCCTCTCCGAGCAACCCTTCAAGGGCGGCAGCGCCCCCGCGGGTAAGGTGGGTGCCGGCGGCTCTGGTCCGCTCGAGAAGTACCTGATCGGCGAAACCGAAGACTACTACTTCGCGCCGGATCTCAGCTTCAACGTTTGTGAAGACTTCAACGGTGACGGTGTCGTCAACACGCAGGACCTTGTTGACTTCACGGCAGCCTGGCTTGTGAACTGCCCCCAATAGGCAGAAAGTGTTTTGATATTCTTGTGTGAATCGGGCTGTGGGCTTTGGCTCACAGCCCTTTTTTCATGGGTGCGCCGCAGATGATCGCCGGCGGCGTGGTCACTTTCTCCGGGACCGTGGCAAGCTTCGCTACGACAACAGCCTGGCCACGTCTTTGGCCGAATAGGTGATGATGATATCGGCTCCCGCTCGCTTGATGGCGGTCAGGACTTCCATCACGGCGGCCTGCTCATCGGCCAGACCGGCCGCTGCCGAGCTCTTGACCATCATGTATTCGCCGGAAACGTTATAGGCGGCAATCGGACAATCGAAACGCTGCCGGGCGCGATAGATGATGTCCAGATACGCAAGGGCCGGCTTGACCATGACGATGTCGGCGCCTTCTTCGATATCCAGCGCCATCTCGGCCATCGCCTCGGCGGCGTTTGGCGGGTCCATCTGGTAGGTTCTGCGATCTCCGAAGGCGGGGGCCGACTCGGCAGCGTCCCGGAAGGGGCCGTAAAAAGCCGACGCGTATTTCGCCGCGTAGGACATGATTGCCACGTTTTCAAAACCGTTCCCTTCCAGCGCTTCGCGGATGCTCCTGACGCGCCCGTCCATCATGTCCGACGGAGCGACGATATCGGCGCCGGCCTGAGCGTGCGACAGCGCCATCTTCGTCAGGAGCCCGCAGGTCGAATCGTTATCGACTTTGTCGTCTTTGACGACGCCGCAGTGCCCGTGGCTGGTGAATTCGCACAGACAAACATCGGTGACGACCAGCAGGTCCGGGGCCGCCTGCTTGATTTGCTCGATGGCCCGCTGGACCACGCCGTCCTCGGCCCAGGCTTGCGAGCCGATCTCATCTTTCTTGTCCGGCAGGCCGAAGAGCAGCACCGCCGGGATGCCGAGCGAGACCACTTCCGCCGCTTCGGCGGCAATCGTGTCGGGCGAGAAGTGAAAGCAGCCGGCCATCGACGTGATCGGCTCTTTGATGCCTTTGCCCTCGCGAACGAACAGCGGATAGACCAGGTCGTCCACGCTGACCTTCGTCTGGCGTACCAGCCTTCGCATCGCCGGGCTGGTTCGCAGCCTTCGCATTCTGTTCCTGGGAAAGCCCATAATCAGCTCCTGTCTCGTATTCGCCTGTTACTTTGCAGCAAAATGAACGCTGGTTTGTCATTCTGAGCGGAACGTAGTGGAGCGAAGAATCTGGGTCGCGAATGTGATGCGACGTTGTTCTCTTCCGATGGCCAGATGCTTCACTCCGTTCAGCATGGCAGTTTTGCTCGGCCAGCGTCTATCTCTGACCTCATTTTCGTGCAGTTTCATTTGATCTATTGTGTCTCCATTTTCTCTATGGCGTCGAGCAATCCGTCGAGGGTATGTTCTTGTGCCGTTACATCGACGTTCACGCCGAGCTGCCCTAATCGTGTCGAAGTCACCGGGCCGATGGAGGCGACCTTGACACCGCCCGAATGGACCACGTCGGCCGGAACCTGCTCGAAGAAACCATCGACCGACGAAGGGCTTGCAAACGTCAGCCAGTCCGCAGTCCCTTCGCGGATGGCGTTGACCAGCCGGGGTGATTCTCTTTTCGCCGTCTCTGCCGTGTAGATGGCGACGTTATCGACTTCCGCGCCGGCCTCGCCCAGAAGCTCGACAAGCTCGTTCGAGGCAATCTGCGAGCGAAGCAAAAGAATCTTTTTGCCCTTCAAATTGGCGAAACCGATAAGCTGTCTGCCCAGCTCTTTGCCGGTGAATACGTTGGGCACGAAATCCGCCCTCACGCCGAATCGCGCCAGGCGCTCGGCGGTCCTGGCGCCTATCGCGGCCACTTTCGCCGCGCCCAGGACTCTTGCGTCCTTGCCCAACTGCCCCAGCGCCTTGAAGAATATCGCCACACCGTTGGCGCTGGTGAAGACGATCCACTCGTATTGGCCGAGCTGCGCGAGCGTGCGCAAAAATTCGTTCGAGCTCGTCAGCGGTTTGATCCGCAGTGTTACAAAGGGCAGCGGGTTGCCGCCGCGAGCGATGATTTTGCCCGCAAAATCCGCGTTGCCTTCCTCGTCCCGCGTTGCGACGATGGTCTTGCCGAACAAGGGCCGGTTCATAAACCAGTCGAACCGGGTATCCCCGCCTGCGACGTCGCCGATGACGACAATCGCTGGCGGCTTGATCTTCTGCCGTTCGAATTGCTCGTGAATCTTCGCCAGCGGCGCCCTGACGACGCGCTGCGTCGGGAACGTGGCTTCGGCGATGACCGCCGCGGGTGTCTGCGCATCACGGCCTTCTTCGATCAATCGCCGCGCGATGGATTCGAGATGACCAACTCCCATGTAGAAGACGATGGTGCCATTGAATTTCGCTAACAGGTTCCAGTCGATGCCGGTTACTTCCTTGCCGGGCGCCTCCTGGCCTGTGATGAACGCTACTTGTGAGCTGGTGTCTCTGTCGGTGAGCATGATGCCGGCATACGACGCGACGGCCACGCCCGCCGT
>DATKWR010000258.1:0-3952 GCA_035529475.1 Sedimentisphaerales bacterium
TGGTCGAAGAGCCGAAGTATCGCTGTAACCATTGCGGCCGCAAAGCCAAGAGCAATGGCACCCTCTGTGTCCCGGCCCCCCTGTAAGGCACGAAATGTTGCTCTGCTGCCTCGCCGGCGCCGAGACGTGGAAGGACCGTCCGTGAACTGGGGATCCAATCCGGAGCGTTTCTTTCGAAAGACGCCGAAGGTGCGCTCTACTGAATGCCCTTTCTCTTTATCTTTCCCCGGCCGCAAGACCCCTCACAATTGCTTCTTGACCGCCTGGGCATGGATCAGCTCGAAGACGGCCTTCACGAATTCGCTGTCAAGACCGAGCTGTCCCGCTTTGGCCATGTGGTCCTGCAGGAGGTTCTCCCATCGGCGAATCTGGAGAACGGGGATGTTGTGTTCTTGTTTGAGCTTGCCTATCTCCTCGACCCATTTCATCCTGGCCGCCAGGTCTTGTATGATTTGCGCATCCACGTGGCTGATCTGGGCGCGCAGGTGAGCCATTTGACCCTTGACATACTGATCCTCGATCCCGGCATTTCGTACCCGCAGCCTGTCCAGTATCTCGATGAGAACTTTCGGAGTAATCTGCTGCTTCGAATCGCTCAACGCCCGGTCGGGGTCGATATGCGTCTCGATCATCAGACCCTCGATGCCCAGATCCAGCGCGGTTTGCGAGATGGGTTCGATCAGCTCCCGGCTGCCGCCGATGTGGCTGGGGTCGCAGATCAGAGGCAGATTCGGTACGAGCCGCTTGAGCTCGATGGGAATCTGCCAGTTCGGATGGTTGCGGTATTCCATCTCCACGTATGTCGAGAAGCCCCTGTGTATGGCGGCGAGTTTGCGTATGCCGGCGTGATGCAGCCTCTCGATCGCTCCCACCCACAGGCCCAATTCGGCATTGACGGGATTCTTGACAAGCACGGGGATATCAACCCCCTTCAAAGCGTCGGCGATCTCCTGGACGCCGAACGGGTTTACCGTCGTTCGCGCCCCGACCCAGAGAATGTCAACGCCATGGTCCAGGCAAAGCTCCACGTGGCGGGCGTTCGCCACTTCGGTGGTCGTCAACAGGGAGGTCTCAGCCCTGGCCGCTTTGAGCCACTCCAGGCCGATCTTGCCGACGCCCTCGAAGGTGTTGGGCCGCGTGCGAGGCTTCCAGATTCCGGCGCGGAAAACCTTCACATGGGCCGATTGTGTCAATGCGCGGGCCGTCGAAATGACCTGGTCCTCGGACTCGGCACTGCAGGGCCCCGCAATCACCCAGGGGACCTTGTCGCAGTCCAGCCACGTCGAGATTTTCGATAAATCCCGGCTCAGTTTCTTCAGGCTCTCAGGCACTAATCACCAAACACTATTGCGATTTCCCCGGTTTTGAAAAGCGTTGTTTCACACGCTAAACATCTGCGTGCAACATTTCGTCCACGGATCATATCCGGCGGCGCGCGGGAATTCAAGGGCGGCCTGTTAAGCGCAACGGCTGCGACACTCAAAAATGGTGGCAATTCTTCCTTCAACCTGCTATGATGAATTCTCAGAGCATAGTTATGCAGCCGCAGATTATAAATAGAGCTTGTCGAATGAACCTCCCTGGAGGAGATACTGCGATGCAGAGAAAAGAAGGGTTCACGCTCATAGAGCTGCTGGTCGTCATTGCAGTGATCGCCCTTTTGCTGGCGATTCTCATGCCGGCCCTCCAGAAGGCCAAGGAGCAAGGACAGCGCGCCGTGTGCCAATCCAACCTCAAGAATTACGCCGTTGCGGTACTGATGTACACGGGAGACAACGACGATAAATTCTGCAATCCGGGCAGTGTTTACTTCTCACAGACGACCGCGTATCCCGTGGAGGCGGGGCTGAGCAGCCCCATTCATCTGCGCTGGTGCAATGGGGATTTGTACCTGAGGAACCAGCCGCAATACGCGGGACCCTTCTTCGCGTACCTGCAGGACGCGCGAGCCTTCATCTGCCCGACATTTTCCCGGATCGCTCACCAGACGTCCCAGGACCACTTCTATCAAGCCGACGCCGGCAAGCTGCGGAACTACAAGCCCTGGTACAATTACACCATGAACGCCTATCTGGGCAGCCCGGGCAGCAGCGTCCAAAAGTCGAGCGTCATGAAGCTCTCACAGGTCAAGCGTCCCGCCGAGACGTTCTCCTTCACAGAGGAAAGCGCCCTGGTGGACACCGCCTATAACGTCTCCGGGCTCAACGATACATACATGATTCCAGGCGACGATTCCATGATCGCGGGCTGGTTGAGCAAGACCGGCAGCTACCGGTTGATCAAGCCCGGTCCCGAGGGCGTGGGCCAGTTCTGGGACGTCATCGGCGGTTTTCATCACGCTCCTTCCGGGAATCTGTTGGCAGGAAAAGGCAATTGCGCCCTGCTGGACGGGCACGTTGACGCGTTTGCCCGCGAGGAAACGTTTCCTTTGGCCTGGCCCCGGTGACGGTTCAAAGAAAGGAAAATGCGATGCCGGCAAACGTGACACACATGCTCATCGCCCACAAGGCGCTTCAAACGCTCAAGGGCAAGGGGGTAGAGGAATTTGCGCAATTCGCACAAGCACTGGATGACACTTCTAAAAGCGCGAACTACAAGGCATACGTGAATCTGGGGAGCCTGGGGCCGGATCTTTACTACTATGCCAAAATGTCGAGCTCCATCAAAGACATGCTTCAGGAAGGCTTCGTCCAGGCCAAGGGAGTTACTCCATGGTCGTACCACCTGCACTCGCTGCGGCCCAACGAGTTTCCGCTGAAGCTCGTCCAGATCGTTTTCAGTGACGTGCTCAGAGAAGACGGCCAGGTCAGACTGTACGGTGAGGACATGAAGAAACTCGCGTACATCGCGGGACATCTGACCCATATCGCCGCCGATCAGATCATCCATCCGGTGGTCAACAGCATCGCCGGCCCTTACTACCGCGAGGGCCAGAATCGCCGAAAACACCGCGAGTGTGAAGTGTTCCAGGATTATTTCCTCTACGAAGAGGTCTATCGCCTGGAAGAGAAGACCGGCGCCGAGTACGACTTCTTCAAGCAGGATTTTCGGGCGTGGGCCGATTGTGTCAGGGGTCTGACCACGACAAACGCCGAGGACTGGTTCCGTTACTTTTTGCAGCGGGGATTCGTTGAAACTTATGGCGCGTGCCCTTCCGAGGAAGACATCGAGAACTCGGTCGATAACCTGCTGCTGACGTTGCGGGCGTGCCGGCAGCTCGGGCCATATAAAAAAGCGGACAAGGAGTACCGCAAGGATGGACAGAACTCGAAGATGTACCAGCAGTACATTAAAGACGTCGATTACGTCAAGTTCTACCGGCTGGCGGTGGAGCTGGCGGTAATTTACCTGATTGCCTTGTATGAAGTCTATTTCGCGCTCAAGCAGGGAAAGGACTTCACCGACAAGAACAAGAAACGGTTCCTGAGCATTGTCAGCGATGCCGATTTGTCCTGTCCGCTGGAGCACAAGATATTCGAGAAGGCGCTGGCGGGCCTGAGAAACAAAAGGCACATGGAAGCCGCGGTCAAGACACACACGCCGGCCCTCTTGACGCAAACGAAGCTGCTGACCTCCACTCGGATTCTCAAGGCCGAAAGCAACAAGGACATATTGAAAGCATTGTAAGAAGAGTTTTGCAGAATCGAAGTTATAACAATGGCTCCAGAATAAACCCGCGCGGGCATAGCCACTGCGAAAACGCGCCACGGAAGGATAGAACCCATTGATGGATTTGTCGATCGTTATACCGGCCTACAATGAAAGCTGGAAAATCACTCAAGACGTCGAAGGGGCGGCGGCCTTCCTGAAGCATCACCAGCTCACCGGCGAAATCATCGTCGTCGATGATGGCAGCAGGGACGACACGGCGGAAGCCGCGAAGAAGGTCCAGGTCCCCCCGAATGTGCAGCTAAACGTCATTCGCTACGAGAACCACCGGGGCAAAGGGTAT
>DATKWR010000259.1:0-5187 GCA_035529475.1 Sedimentisphaerales bacterium
AATCTCAATCCGTGTCGAATTTCCGCCATCTCATTTTTTCCTCAAATATATCCCGGCGGGCTGCACCCCGCTAAGGGTGAATTTAGCACCGGAAGGGGGGGAAAGCAACTCAAAAAAAAGAATACAGGACACAGAAGACAGGAGACAGGAGGCAGGATGGCGGGGATCGGGAAATCAGGTTATCAGGTAGTGGGTATCAGGTTATCAGGAAATCAGGGGCAGGTCCCTCGCTGGCGCTCGGGACGCCTGCGCGCGCAGGCCCGAGCGACGCGGACCGCGTGCTCGGCGAATTTCAAATGATGAAGTTCAGGAATCTGCGTCAATCCGCGTTGATCGGCGGTTTCGATTTCTTTGTGCGAGTTTTGTGCTTCTTCGCGGCAAGCATCTGGTCGGTAGTCGTTCGTATGTCGTATTTGTTTTTTGAAGATTGCCGCGTTTCACTCGCAATGACAAGCGCCGGTGGGGCAAGCCAAGTGGATTGACGATTTTCGATTTCTCAACCGTCAAATCTCTCTGAGCATGCGCTGCACCGTATTGAGAAGCTGGGGGACATCCCTTTGGCAAATCTTGTAAATCTCCTCGGGGTCAATATCGAAGTAGTCATGAGCAAGGACGTTGCGAAGCCCGATGACACCGCGCCAGTCGATTTCGGGATATTTCTCAAGCCATTGGCCATCAGTCTCTATGTCGATCTTCTTGAAACTCTCTCCCACGGCGATGAGCATCATGGCGATGGCGTCGAGCTTGTCGAGATTGACTTCATTGGCCGTAAAATCTTTCGGGGACCGAATGCTCGAAAAGCGTCTCTCGATCCGATGCAGAGATTCCTCTATCTGCTCGAGTTTTTCACGGATCAGCGTCATGTCAGGCATAACGGGCCTCTCGGTCGATTCGAGCTTTGAGGTAGTGATTCATCGTATCGCGGTAGCGGATGACATCGACCGGACGCTGAAAATCCTTTTCGAGCGTCTCTTTGATGTGGACCACGTAAAACAGGTCCGGCTCCCGCATCTCGACCACCACGTCAATATCACTGTTCTTGCGGAGTTCGTCCCTGGCGGCAGAGCCAAAAACCCCGATCTTTGTAACGCCGTACAAGTTCTCAAATTCAGCCCGATGATTCCGCAATTCCCGCAACACTGCTTCGCGGCTCAGCACAACTTCGCCCATATTCCTAACCTCTTATCTTCATCCTGAAACATATCTCTCCGGCCGGGGGGCCGCTGTAAAACGCGAACTTAGCACCCGAAGGCAGGAAAAGCAAATCAAAAAACAGAATACAGGACACAGGAGACAGGAGACAGGAGACAGGAGGGAAAAACACGGCGGGGATCAGGAGATCAGGTTATCAGGTAGTGGGTATCAGGTTATCAGGAAATCAGGCATCGAGAATCGAGCATCCAGTTTCGAGAATCACCTATTTCTCTGTGCCCTCTGTGGCTATCAGAACGCTTCGGGGAGGATTTCTCGGGCGGCGTTTCGGAGGTAGCTGGAGATGTGGCGTTCGGAGCTCATGCCGAGCACTTTTCGGGCGACTTTATTGCAGTCCTCCAGCATTACCGAGCGGATGATCTGCTTGATCTCCGGGATCATCGGCACGCTCAGTGACATGGTGCGCACGCCCAGGCCGAGCAGCAGCATGATGTACTCCGGCTCGGAGGCCATCTCGCCGCACACGCTCAGGTCGATCTGCGCCTTGTGCGCATCCTGAATGACGGTGCGGATCAGCCGCAGCACGGCCGGGTCCGCCGGCGAATACAGCGCCGAGACCAGCTCGTTGCCCCGGTCCACGGCCAGCGTGTATTGCGTCAGGTCGTTGGTCCCGATGCTGAAGAAGTTCACGTCCCGCGCCAGCACGTAGGCGGTCAGGGCTGCCGACGGCGTTTCGATCATGATGCCGATTTCAATATCGCGGTTGTACGGGATGGATTCCTCGTCGAGGTCTTCCATGACGTCGCGCAGAATCATCTTGGCCTGCATCAGCTCGTGGCGGTTGGTGATCAGCGGGAACATGATTTTGACCTTGCCGAGGACCGAGACGCGCAGGATGGCGCGCAACTGGGTCTTGAACATCATCAGGTTCTGCAGGCAGAAGCGGATGGATCGCAGACCCAGGAAGGGGTTCGGCTCGGGCGCGAATCGTTTGCTCTGGGTGTATTTGTCGGCGCCGAGGTCCAGCGTTCGGATGACGACGGGCCTGCTCTCGAGGGCGCGGACGGTGCGGGCGTAGGCCTCGTAGTGGTCCTGCTCGGTCGGCTCTCGCTGCGTGTTGAGATAGAGGAACTCGGTGCGGTACAGGCCGATGCCGTCGCCGCCTTTTTGCAGGACGACCTCGGCCTCATCGGGGAACTCGATGTTGCCCAGCAGGGTGATGGGGATCCCGTCGCGCGTGACGGCGGGTTTCTGGCGGATGGTGTCGAGCCGGTGCTCGAGGTCGGCGAATTCGCGGGAGTACTCTCGGTATTGCTGGATCGTCTCCTCGTCGGGGTTGACGATGACGATGCCGCGGTTGCCATCGACGATGACGGTGTCGCCGCCGCGGACGTACTCGGTGAGGTCCTCGAGCGCGACGACCGCCGGGATGCCCAGCGAGCGGGCGACGATGGCGGCATGGCTGGTCCGGCCGCCGGCGTCGCTGGCGATGCCTTTGACGAACTGGCGGTTGAAGCCGGCCGTCTGCGTGGGGCTCAGCTCCCGCGCGACGACCACGACCTCGTGGGTCAGCCGGCCGATGTCTTCACGCGTCTTGCCCAGCAGTTGCTTGAGAAGACGCCTTTCGATGTCGTAGATGTCGGCGGCGCGCTCGCTGATGTACGCGTCTTTGACTTTGGTGAAATGGGAGGCGATTTCGCGAAGGACGTTCGAGACGGCGTACTCGGCGGTGACCAGTTCGTCCTGGACCATGTCGGTGATTTTCTTGCGGAGACTGCGGTCGTGGAGGAATCGCAGGTGTACGGCGAAAATGTCTTTGATCTTGCCGCCGCTCTGCTGGCTTTGGGCCGCTTCGAGCTGGGTGAGCTCGCCGATGGCATCTTTGAAGGCGTTGCGGATGCGCTGAGTTTCGGCCATCCGCTGGGATGGGGCGATGGCACGGCGGGGGATGCGATAATCTTCGGAATCGATGATCAGAGACTTAGCAATGGCGATGCCCGGCGAAACAGCGATGCCCTTTTTTATTTCCATGGCGTCCTTTTGCGGCGCTGCCTTTATCGACAGGCGGCCATCCTCACGGCGTCGGCTCGTCAAAATGCTTTTCTTCCACCAGCTCTCTCAAAGCGTCAATCGCTTCCCGAGCATCCGGACCTTCCGCTCTGACTCTCAGTTTTGTCCCGCATGTCGCAGCGAGCATCGAGATATGCATGATGCTCTTGCCGTCAACTTTGGTCTGGTCGTTGCTGACTGCAATGTCACTTTCAAATCGGTTTGCGACATCGACAAACCGCATCGCCGGGCGCATGTGAAGCCCCTCTGCGTTCTTGATCTCAAGGTCGGCTTCATACACCACGTTTTCCAATGTATCTTCCTCTGCCTGCATCTCCACGGCTCCGTCGCCCGGGGTCCTTTCCGTTTGCTCTTCCGGGCGGCTACAGATACAGATCTTCGTCGGCCTCTCGGATCAGTTCCTCAATCTGTTCGGAGTTCCGGCACTGTCTCAGAAACTTTCGGAATTTCTCCTGCTGCAAATGCCTGAACACGCACTCCATTGCCTGCAAATGCTTGTCGGGGTCGCCCGCGGGGCTGATCAGAAGGATGACCGAGTACACCGGCTGCTTGTCCAGCGCGAGAAAATCGATGCCCGTGCCGCTCAATCCAACCGCCGCCACCACGTTGCGGATTGCCTTATGCTTCACGTGGGGCACGGCCACGCCTTTGCCCATCCCGGTACTGGCCTCGTTTTCTCTCTTGATCACGCTGGGTGCAATATCCTTACACGTGCACCCGTCCAGCCGGTCGGCTTTCTCAAGAGACGAAACAAGCTCCACAATTACACCGTCACGGTTGCGGGCTTGCAGTTCCGGGATCATTGCCTCAAAACAAACAAAATCAACAAATTTCATCTCATTCTACCCAAAGTCATCATTTATAGCCGTTTCGGCCAAACCCAAAATCACACACCGCAGTAATCAGATTACGTCGGTTCTAAATTGTCGACGTGCTTGTTGTCCCGTTCTTTGCTCTTGGTTCGCCTGAGCTGTCTCTCCAGCTTATGGGCGGCCATGTCGATGCACCGGTACGCGTCCTCGCCTCTTTCGGTTCCGACAAAAACCTTGTTGTGCTTCGCTCGGGCGATAATCTCCACCATCGTACTGCCCCCCTCGCTCCCATCGACAACGACCTCAATCTGATGGATACTGCTGTAGTATCTCGAAAGCTTTGAGGTCTTTTCCTGCGCGTGTTGTCTCATGGCTTCCGTGACTTCGATATGTTTGCCGCTGATTGTAAAAAGCAAAATAATTCTCCTTAACTAGGGTTCTCTCTGATGCTTTTGCTCCTATCCCCCCTTGTGCGAATCAGGCTTTGACAAAGCTGCCGCCGTGTGCTCGCTGCCCGGCGTAATGACCCCGCCGCTGACGATGAATCTGAACGCCTCTTCAATCGTCATATCCAAATCGATCGTCTGCTTTTTCGGCACCGTAATCACAAAACCCGTAAACGGGGTTGGGGAGGTCGGAATAATCACCGTAAGGAACTCTCTCCTGACCGTATTGACCACTTCCTGGAGCCCGGAGCCCGTCACAAAACCGAGCGACCATACGCCCTTGCGTGGATACTCCACCGCCACGACTCGCGAAAACAGGTTCCTCTGATCTTCATTCGTAAGAAAGAAATCAGTGACCTGCTTCACATAAGGAAAGACCTTTCTCAGAAACGGCGTGTTCATGATGAACTTCTCAACGGTGCGCCACAGGCTCCTTCCAACGTAACTTGCCAGCAGCGCCCCGAGCACGCAAACCCCGACCAGCGCGACAATAAAACCGGCGATCGAACCGGGACCGTCCACCCACGTCTTGGCCAGCCTCTTTTCAATCTGCTGGATCCGGGCTCCCTTCCAGATATCGGGCCGTCTCAGGTGTATCTCCAACTCCGGCTCGTTCTCGCTCAACTCCGGCTTGATCTTCAGAAGATACGCCCGGACCTCTTTTTCAGTGACTTCGACGCGCTCGTGGGCCAGCCGGGCGATGACGC
>DATKWR010000260.1:0-2080 GCA_035529475.1 Sedimentisphaerales bacterium
CTCTTTCGAGCCGTTGGTGATTGTACATAAGAGCGGTGCACCACGCGTCTGCTATGCAAATGTCGGACCCGAGAAGATTATCCATATCCTCGAAAATTACGTTCTGGGCGACGACCCCTGCGCCAAATGGGCTTTGGGGACAATGACGCCGGGGCAATTAAACGGTATTGATGATTTCGATGAACATCCGATGATGCGCCGGCAGGTGCGCAATATCCTGCGCAACTGCGGTCTGATCGATCCGGAAAATGTGCACCACTACCTGGCCCGGGACGGTTATCGCGGATTTCTGCAGGCGCTGGAGATTGGGCCTGATAAGACGTTCGAAGAGGTCAGGACGGCAGGACTCCGCGGGCGCGGCGGCGCCGGATTCCCGACCTGGCGCAAGTGGCAATTCTGTCGGGATGCGCCCGGGCAGACGAAATATCTGATATGCAACGCCGACGAGGGTGACCCCGGGGCGTTTATGAACCGCTCGCTAATCGAGGGCGACCCGCATGCGGTGCTGGAAGGGATGCTGATAGCGGCCTTTACATTAAGGGCCTCTCAGGGCTACATTTATTGCCGGGCCGAATACCCGCTGGCCATACATCGATTGAAGACCGCCATCTCTCAGATGCGCGAACTGGGGCTGCTGGGTAAAGATATTCAAGGCTCGGATTTCTCTTTCGATCTGACCATAAAAAAAGGTGCGGGTGCTTTCGTATGCGGCGAAGAGACAGCTTTGATTGCTTCGATCGAGGGCCGGCGGGGAATGCCGCAACCTCGGCCGCCGTTTCCCGCCGTGAGCGGTCTTTTGGGCAAGCCGACAGTCATTCAAAATGTGGAGTCGCTCGGCAACTTGCCGCTGATTCTTCGCAACGGAGCCGAGTGGTACAGCCAATACGGCAGCGAGTCCAGCAAGGGAACGAAAACATTCGCCCTGGCGGGAAAAATCGAACGGACCGGTCTGGTTGAAGTGCCGCTGGGCGTTACGCTCAAGACGATTATCGATGAAATCGGAGGTGGTGTACCTGACGGTAAAGCACTCAAGGCCATCCAGACAGGCGGGCCTTCGGGCGGATGTATACCGGCAGAAAAAATGGATCTGCCCGTTGACTACGAGTCTCTCGCCGAAGCCGGCTGCATTATGGGCTCGGGTGGTATGATCGTGCTCGATGAAGATAGCTGCATGGTCGATATCGCGCGATATTTCCTGTCGTTTACGCAGGCTGAATCGTGCGGCAAGTGTGCGCCGTGCCGGGTCGGAACGCGTGCGATGCTGAGCATTCTGGAGCGCATCACCACCGGTGAGGGCCAGATGGCCGACATCGAGAAGCTCGAACAAATCGCCAAGACGGTCAAGGACGGCTCGCTGTGCGGGCTGGGCCAAACCGCTCCGAATCCCGTATTAACAACGCTGCGTTATTTCCGAACCGAATATGAAGAGCATATCGAAAAAGGCCAGTGTTCCGCGTTTGTATGCAGCCGGATGATAAGCTATCACATCGACCGTGACAGATGCACCGGCTGCGGTGCGTGCGCGCGGGTCTGCCCGGTCGAGGCAATCAGCGGCGAGAAGAAAAAACCGCACGTCATCGACCAGGAAACCTGCATCCGGTGCGGAGCGTGCCTGGGCGCATGCCCTTCACGTTATGCCGCAGTCTATCGCCGGAGCGGTGGACTAACCAGGTACGAGCAGCTTAAGACAAGAAAGACCGATTAAACAAAGGAATCAGTTGAAGTGAAACTGACAATAGATGGACAATCTGTGACCGCTGAAAAAGGCCAGACGGTTCTTGAATGCGCGTTGGAGAATGATATTTCCATTCCCCATCTTTGTACGCACTCGAGTTTGTCGCCGTTCGGCGCATGCCGGCTGTGTGTAGTCGAAATAGAAGGAATGCGCGGATACCCGACTTCGTGTACAACCCCCACAGCCGAGGCAATGGTGGTTCGTACCGATACCGAAGCGCTGCAGACTCTGCGCCGGAATATTCTGGCGCTCATGATGCTCGAACACCCCAGTGCGTGCCTTGTGTGCGGCCGGCGTGAGCAATGCGAACAATACCGGCCCGAAGCGGAAAAGGCGGGGAGCACC
>DATKWR010000261.1:0-5196 GCA_035529475.1 Sedimentisphaerales bacterium
AGGTCGAGGAACGAGAGGCCGCGGTTGCGGTATTTCTTGGCGATCGAGACGACCAGGCGCAGGTTGGCGCTGGAGAGCGTTCGCTTGGTTTCTTCGTACTGGGAATAGACCTTGTCCAGGACGCTGAGGCGCTTGGTGAGCTGTTCGGGCGTTTCCATGATCAGCTCCTGGAGGCCGATCAGCTCCTGCTTCATGGCGGTGATGTCGTCGGTGGCAATGTCGCCGCTGGGGCCGGCGGCGATGGCCTGCTGCAACTGGTGCATCTTGTCGCAGATGCCGTGGAGCTTGCTCTTGAGCGGCTGGATGCGGCTGGTGCGAAGGCTGAGCTCTTCGAGCAGCGTGGCGATTTTGCGCTTTGCCCGGCCCATCCCCTTGAGCGCGGCTTCGGCTTCGGCTTTGTCCGGGCTGGTCAGGACCTTCTTGAACAGGCTCTGGTTGATTTGGAGCAGGCCGTTCACGGTTTTGATGTTCTCGGGCAGGCGCTTCTTGATCACGCTCTTGGTCTGGAACTGGGCGGTGCCGGCTTTGAGGGTTCGGTCGAATGACATCGTGCCCGCGTGGACCTGTTGGAGCAATTCCAGCGAATTTCTCGCGCAGTAGTCGCATTGCAGCATTTTCCGCCGGAACGCCATCCGGGCGATTTCGATTTTTCGCGCCAGCGCGATTTCCAGATTCCGCGTCAGCAGCGGGATCTGGCCCATTTGCGTCAGGTACATCCGGATCGGATCGTCGATTCGCCGGGCGATCTCTTCGCCGACCAGTTGTTTTTCAAGCAGCTCGTCCTCGTCCCTGAGCGGCTGTTCCTTGTCGTCTTCTTCTTCGGTCTCGATTTCCTCTTCGACCGCTTCAAATCCGTCGTCGTGTTCTTTTGCCCCTTGTCGAGATTCGACGTCGGCCTCATCGATCAGGCTGATTCCCTTTTCATCCAGCGTTGCGAGAAGCTGGTCCAGCCTCGCTGCGCTTACGGCTTCTTCGGGCAACTCATCGTTCAGCTCATCGTAGGTAAGGAATCCCTTCTTCTTGCCTTTTTCGATGAGCATCTTTATCTGCTGCTCCGGGTCTTTCGTCTTCGTCCCGATCGACGCCTCGGCCTGTGCCGCAACCTCACCGGCCTCCTCTACCTTGTTCTTTTTGCTTCGTTTCTTTGCCACCGCTTAAACCCTTTATTACATACAGAATCAACCCGTCGTTTCACCGACGGAAAGTCAACTCACGCTCAATCCCCACGCAATCATAACCGGCCCGCATCTACGGCATTTACGGCCGGCGCCGCGCCGTTGTTCACTCCACCATCCCCACAATATGGCGGTTTTGCCCGCCGGCATTCTTGTGCTTGCTTCGCAGGAACTCACTCTCGTTCTCTTCGGCTTTGAGCCTGCTGTTCTGCTTCTGTGCCTGATATCGCGCGATCGTTTTCATCGCGTCGGCCAGCCGCGATTCAAAATTGCCTTTCTCAAGCCCGGCCTGCGCCAATTCCGTTATGCAATTGCCAAGCTCCACCGATTCGACCCGCGCCAGAATCTGATTCAGCGACACCTCCGCACCGGCATCGAGCGTCTCAAACAGAACCGCCGCGACCTGTGCCAGTATCGGCACGTCGAACACGCTGAGTGGAATCTTTCGCGGCATGGAGCCATACAGCGCCGGCTCATTCAGCAGCACTTCAAGCATCTCACGCTGGGCCGCCGCGGCAAGTCCCTGCCCATAGTCGATGGCCTGGACGCTCAGGCTCCCGCGCGCGTAGCCGGCCGCCCGCGCGGTCCGCTGCAGACGCCGGTTCAGCTCGGCGTTAATCTGCCGGCTGTCCAAGCCGATAATCCGAGAGATCTGGTTCACGCGCAGCCCTAAGTCGATCTCGGCAATCTTTCCGGCGTGCAGGCCCGTAGCTATCGTGTCCAGGTATTCCTCGATCGCCGCCCTCTTGCCGGCCAGCGTGTCCTCCTTGCCGAACTTCTCCAGGAGCCTGTCCCACTTGAACTGGAAAATATCGACCGCGCCGTCCACCACGCGCTCGAAGCCTTCCTTACCCGCGGCCAGGAGAAAATCGCACGGGTCCTTGCCCTGAGGCACCGACGCCAGCTTGATATCGAGCCGCTGCGCCAGGCACACGTCCAGCGCCCGGTTCGCCGCCTCCAGACCCGCCACGTCGCTGTCGAAAACCAGGACCACCTTCTTGGCGTAGCGGCGCAACATGCGTCCATGCCCGGCGGTCAGGCTGGTCCCCAGCGTCGCCACGACATTGCGGCAGCCGAACTGGTGCGCCATGATGCAGTCGGTATAACCTTCAACGACGACCGCCGTGCCCGTCGCGACAATCTCGTGCCTGGCCTGCTCCAGCCCATACAGGCAATTGCTTTTGTCAAAGAGCACCGTCGTGGGCGAGTTGATGTACTTGGCCCCATTCTCATCGAGCGTCCGGCCGCCAAAGCCGATCACCCGGCCCGTCACGTCGGTGATCGTGAACATCAGCCGGTTCACGAATTTATCTTGCCCCTGCCCGGCCACAAGCCCCGCCTGCTCTAAGAGCTTCAGCGACGCCTTCTCGGCCTTAGCAGCATTGATAAGCCCATCCGGGGCGCTGCTGGCTAGGCCGATTTGCCAGTTCTTGACACTCTCAGCGCTGATCTTCCTTTCAGCGACATAATCGCGGGCGAATTTACCTATTTTCTCATCTGCAAGGTTCTTCTGGAAGTACTTCGCCGCCCAGGCGTTGGCCTTCGCTAACCTGTTGGGATCGACCTCTTCGGGTTGCAGGCTGCTGCTCTCTGTCCCTTCGGCTCCGCTCAGGGCATGCTTCTGTCTCCTGTATTCTTTCTTTTCAAGTCTTATATTCGCCCGTTCGGCCAGCCGCTCCACCGCCTGCGGAAACGTCAGATTCTCGCGCATTTGTATGAATTTGAACACGTCCCCGCCGGCCCCGCACGAGAAGCACTTGAAGATCTGCTTGACGGGGTTGACGTTCATGCTCGGCCGATGGTCGTCGTGAAATGGGCACAACCCCACCATCTCGCGGCCCTTCTTCTTGAGGCTCACGTGCTCGCCGATCACATCCACGATATCCGTGGCCTGCTGGACCTCTAAGACGACGCTGTTATCAAACATCCCTGCCATCTGTCAGGATATATCCTTATTTCTGCTGCGGCATATCAGCCGTATTTCATCAAGTTAGAGCACCTCTCCCCGGAATCAAGCGGGTGGTCAAGCCCGGCGGAAATAGCCGCCGCGCTACATATATATAGCCCCGATAACCCCAAAAAGTCAAGTCGCCCCCAAAAATCCCGTTTTTAATACTATTAGAGGCCATTACAACACGATTGGACATTTGGTGAGATGAGACCTAAGAGATCGACTATTTGCGATTTGCGATTGACTATTGTACGCGGCGATTTGTCATTTCGACCGAGCGCAGCGAGTGGAGAAATCTGGCTTTGAACAGAAAGCGTGCTACGCGAACCCAACCGATAACGCTTTATGATGCCCAGTTGAGGGTCAGCCTCTTGTGTGAATGCGCGCACTCCCGCAGGTAGAGGTTAATCAGGTTCTGGTAGGGAATGCCCGTTTCCTCGGCCAGGCCCTTGAAGTACTCGATCACGTCCGTTCCCAGCCGGAGCGTCACCTGTTTCTTCAAACGCTTCGCGTAAGGGTTCTTCCGCCCCGCCATCTTCGAAAAGTCATGTTCTTTCTTCATAATTATATTATATTGCCCATAGCATTATCAGTCAACCAATCTTTTGAAAAATAACTCCACAAATCGCACCGAGTAAATTCCCCCAAAGGGCCACCCATGCCTTCCTGCCTGGTAGGATGGTGCCGCTTCGCTGCCCATGCGGACGACATACGAGAGACGACATACGAGAGACGAATTCTGACCCGGATTTCTCGCAGTGAATTGAGTAAGGCGTCCCCCGATTTCCCTCTCTATCCCTTCGATAACTCAGAGCAAAATATGAGTGAAGCCGAACGAGCCTGGCTTGACAAATGCTAAGTAAGCAGGGTGTCAGGATAAAGGCCGGTGGTTGTCACTGGTTTCCTAAAAGTATCAGTCGTCACTCATTACATTTGCAGATTTCTAATGTGAGGAACTAAACTCATACGCTCCAATATCAGTTACCACAGAACCATCAAAGTTGCCATCGACAGGCCCTATGATTCCATCCAAATCAACAAAATCTGCTGTTTCCGGCGATCCGGCATCAATACACGGTGAATCATTAGCAAGACGGTAATCATCACCGTCTCTATCCAGGAACAAGGGGGCGTTAGTAATATTGCCAACTCCTTCACATTGTACTGGGCTGCAGCAGTACGAAACGGAAGCAGTCCCATTTCCTGAGAGCCGAAGGTCAGCCCAGGACTTTGATGGATTATAGACTATGACACTGTTGACAAGAGTCAAATCGCCAGAAGAGTGCCAGGCAACACCGCCGCTGACGTTGTCGCAGTTGTTGTCGGTTATGGTACAGTTGGACGCAGAAAATGCCCCCTGCAGATAGATACCAATAGCACCACCAGCTTGAGAGGCCACATTTTTAACAAAAAGGCAGTGGTTTGCCGAAACGTTTGACTGTTCTCCAACGTAGAGCCCACCGCCTTTGAATCCCGTGTTATTTTTGATAATTGAACGCCAAAGATTGGCGGTACTTGATCCCAAGGTATGAATTGCACCTGAGCCTTTGGAGGAATCGTTGTTTTCGAAAGTACAGTCTTCAACCTTAGAGGTTGAATTTTCCCCAATTTCAATGGCCCCACCTATAGTGGCTGAATTGCCTTGAAATGTAGATCGCCTTATCTGGCTGAATCCATCGCCAATGATTTGAATGGCACCACCGCCGGACGAACTATTATGCTCGAATACACAATCTTCAAGCATCATGCTTGATGAACCGCCTATGCAGATCGCGCCGCCACCTTCGATGGCCTCATTGTTTTTGAATAGACATCGTCTAGCCGTACTTGTCTGTGGGCTGAATGTGTTAATTGCACCGCCCACACCGTTGGAAACGTTGCCTTCAAATACACAATCTACAAAATCTACTGAACCCGAAACTGCAATACGAAAAGCTCCACTTCCGTTAGAAGTATTCTCCAGAAAAACACAATCATGAAATTGTGCACGTGCATCCTGTGCCGTAAACATTACTCCGCCCTTACTTCCATGATTGCGAATAAACACGGAGTCATATACCTCAAGTCCAA
>DATKWR010000262.1:0-2773 GCA_035529475.1 Sedimentisphaerales bacterium
TCGCCGATCAATTTGGGCTTGCCCGCGTTGGGCTGCGCCAGGATGGGCAGCGGCGTTGCCGCCTTGAGCAAAGAAACGACGACGGCCATCTGCGACGGGTCAAGATCGCCGCAATTGGCGCCGACGACATCCGCGCCCGCATCCGTGAGGCTCTTGGCGCATTGTTCTGCGGAGTCGCCCATGATTGTCCGGCCGCCCTTTTCCTCGGTGGCAAAGGCCATTGTGACAATCACGGGAAGTGAGATATTTTCCTTGCACGCTCGAAGGGCGCACAGCGCTTCGCGCAGGTCGAACATGGTCTCGATAATAAAACCATCGACGCCGGATTCCGCTAAAATTTCAGCCTGCTCCCTGAACGCATCGTAGAATTGCGATTCCTTAAACGTCCCGTAGGGTTCGAGCAGTTGACCGGTCGAGCCGATATCGCCGAGCACGTATCGACTCTTGCCCGCGGCCTGCCTTGCAAGCTCAGCCCCGGCCTTGTTCACATCGGCAAGCGAAAGGCCGACGTTGTGCGTCTCAAGATAGACACGGTTCATCGTCAGCGTGTTCGTCGTCAGGGCATGGGAGCCGCACTGAACGTACTGCCGGTGTATCGCCAGCACAGCGTCCGGCGCATCGAGGTTGGTCCGGCTGCGGGACATCAGGCCGCGTTTGCCCAGTTCGGTGCCCATCGCACCATCGAGCAAAATGACATCTTTCTTCTCTAATGCCGCCGATAGCTTCATCAAGAACCCTTTCGCAGCTTCCGCCCCTCTATTTCACTCCGAGCCCAGTCAAGTCACGCTTGAGTTGCTCGATGCCCGTAAAAAGAATCGTATTGATCCCCACCGCTCTTGCCCCTTCGATATAATCCAGCCTGTCGTCGATGAATACCGACCGGCGGGCTGGCGAACCAAGCTTCTCAAGTGTAACCTCGTAGATCCTTCGTTCAGGTTTTGCGGTGCCCTGCTCACACGAGAAAACCAGGGCGTCGAACATATCATAGCCGAATTCACGGAATAATTCGACGGCTGGAAGCTCCGTGTTGGATAGCAGCGCCGTTTTGTAACCCTTGGCGTGCAGCGAAGAAACCAGGCGAAACACCTCCGGCCGCGGCTTGCACGCCGACCGGAAGGCCCCCGACCACAGCGAGGCAACTCCTGGGGCCGATTTGCCGAGCTCACGGCTTATTCTCCGCCAGAATTCTGCTTCGTCTATCAGGCCCTTTTGAAAGTCATCCAGAAACGAATCGTGGACCGGCGTATAGCGCTGCTGTGATACGCCGAAGGCATCGGCGCAGTACCGCAGCAACCCCGGCCTCGGGTCGTCTATCAGCACCCCTCCCCAATCGAATATAACGGATTCTATTGTTTCCATCTCTTGGTGGCAGCCTCAAGTAGGGGCAGGCCCACGTGCCTGCCCGAACGTCGATAATGAATCAGGGCAACCGCATGGGGTTGCCCCTACCGGCGCTTGAGGATGCCACCCTTCTGCCACATTGTCAATCGTCGATTTGCAGCAGCGGTTGCCTTTGGTCTTTGACGAACAGCTCAAAGCCTTCTATAATCAGAGCGATTTTCTTTAGGGACGAACAAGAGATGGAGCTGATTCTCATTGTCATTATTGGTGTGCTGGTCCTGGGTGTGCTGGGGCTTTTGGTCTGGCTTATCGTCTCAAATTCGGCGAATGCCGAGAAAATGGCCGGCCAGCAGGGTTCAATCGGCCTCTTGCAGCAGCAGTTGGAAGCCCTGAAAACGGCCCAGGACAAAACGTCGGAGAGTTTGCAGAAATCGCTTCAGGCGGGCCAGGATACGCTCAGCCGGAACCTGCAATCCAGTCAGAAAACGCTCAGCGAGCTGCATAGCCAGATAGGCGAATTGCAGGGCACCAACAAACAGATGATGCAAATCGGCACCGAGGTCAGGCGGCTTCAGGACATCCTGAGCTCCCCCAAGCTGCGAGGGCAAATGGGCGAATGGTCCCTCGAAAATCTGCTCTCTCAAATCCTGCCCAAAGACAGCTACAAGCTTCAGTACGCCTTCAAAGACGGCAAGACCGTCGATGCGCTTATACAAATGCCCACTTTCTCGGTGGCCGTCGATGCAAAGTTTCCACTGCCTGGTTTTGAGAAAGTCGTCAAAGCCGAAACGGAAGAGGAAAAAACGAGACTGCGAAAGCAGTTCATCAAGGATGTGAACACCCATATCGACAAGATTTCCGGCGACTACATCAGGCCCGCTGAGGGCACGTTGGATTTTGCCATGATGTACGTTCCAGCCGAGAACGTCTATTATGAAACGGTCGTGAAATACGCCGGCGAAACACATGACCTCTTACAGTACTGCTTTGAGAAGAAGGTGATCCCGGTATCGCCGAATCTCCTGTACGCGTACCTGATGACGGTGGCGATGGGCCTGCACGGCCTGCAAATAGAAAAACAGGCCGCCGAAATACGACAGAATTTGGGAAAACTGAATGCTTCTTTTGCCGACTTCGGCGGTACCTGGGACATTCTCGGCAAACACCTGCGAAATGCCTACAGCCAGTACGACGAAGGCCAGAAAAAGCTCGACCGCTTCGGAATGCAACTCGACCAAATCCAGGAGAAGACGGAAGAACACGAGTGAGACCCTCGCGAAAAAGGTGGTTTTCAACTCCACAAATTCAGAATCCGTAGATGAAGGATACTTGTTATGTCTGAGATTCATGACGTCATCATCGTAGGGGGTGGGCCGGCGGGGCTGGCGGCGGCCCTCTATACGGCCCGCGACAGGCTCAGCACGCTTATTCT
>DATKWR010000263.1:0-27603 GCA_035529475.1 Sedimentisphaerales bacterium
ACCGATTCCCGCCCTCGTCAACGACGAACAATTCTACGTTGGGAATCGCCTTGCCGACGGACCCGCATTTTGAGCCGAAGTCGTCCGGATCGAGATACGACAACCGGGGCGAGGCTTCGGTGGCCCCGTACATGACGAACAACTTCGCAGGCGCGATGACCTGGGCCACCTTCTTTTGAATGCTCGGCGGCATGGCGCCCCCGGCCTGAGTGACATAGCGCAGGGATTTGCATCTTAGCTCTGATTCGACGCACCTGTTGAGCAACACCAGGAAGGTCGATGGAACACCGGCAAAGCCCGTCACTTCCGTTTGCCGCATGGTTTCAAGAACAACCTGGGGAAACACGAAGCGGTTATCTATTACGACGGACCCTCCTACATGGAAGTGCGTCGTCAACAGTGACTTGCCGTATTTATAGTAGAATGGCAAGACCACCATGACGCGGTCCCTTTCGGTCAACTGCAGATACTGAACTATCGACTTTGTGTTGCTCACCATGTTGAGGTGTGAGAGCATGACGCCCTTGGGGGCGCCCGTGGTCCCGGACGTATAAACGATCGATGCAAGGTCAACGTCTATAGATCGCACGCCCGGGTGGCCGGCCTTCCCATGATCGTATATCTCCTGCAGGCACGTATGATTGCAGCGCCCCTCGCCTTCACGTTCGAGCGCCCCTTGCTTGTTGGAAATGATCTCTTTTAGCCCGGGCACCTTGCCGAGAGCCGGAATGAGACTGCGCGAGTACTTCGCGTCTGTTACTATTGCCTTTGCCCCGGAGTCGTTCAAAGCATGCGCCAGCATATCAACCGTTGTTTCGGTCTGCAGGGAAACGGCGACGGCTCCGGCTTTGAGAACAGCGAAATACGCAATGACATAATCCAGTGAATTCTTATAGAGTATGGCGATTCGTTCGCCCCTGGAAATATGGACCTCCTTGAAGTAGTTGGCCAGCTTGTTTGCAAGAGCATCTATGTCACCATAGGTTGTCCATCGCCCCTCGTACCAGACGGCTTTTCTATCCCCGAATTTCTGTGCTGAAGTTTCCAGAAAATTATTGATCTGCATAACTTGTTGCCTTCACTGAGCAATGTGAGACCGCTCCTTGCGCCGATCGTGGTCAATGTGCTGATTTGAGAGCCGGCGACCGCCGATCGACGAGCAGGTCAAGACAAACCGGGCGAACGCCTTTCCAGGGAAATTCCTCCACAAAGTGACGATGAACAATCTGGGAGGACAGAACTCCTGCGAGGGCCATGCTGTCGATTTCGCTCGGAGGACTCGGCGTCCGGAGTTTTCGCATGAGCCGCGTCACCTTGTTCGCGTCAAACAAACCCGCTTTCTTCAACGACGTCTCCGAGAGCATCTCCTGTGTGTATGCAGCCGTCTTGTCATTGAGCAGACTTTGTTTTATGGGAGCACGATACGGATGTTTTGGACGGCTGGTTATTTCGTGAGGCAAGAGGCTCTTAAAGGACTTCTTCAGGATATACTTCTCATTCAGACCCAGTACTTTCCACTTGGAGGGCACGCGTGCCATGAAATCCATCACGCGGAAGTCCAGATAGGGAAGCCTTATCTCCACCGAATGGGCCATCGCCACCCGGTCGCCCTGCGAAGAAAGCAGATAGTTACTCAAGAAGATCGCCATCTCCAGGTACTGGGCCTTTGCAAGGCCGTCGGCCTGCTCATACACCTTTGGAAGACTCTGCCTGACCTGCTCGTACCCGCAATACGGCCCTATCGCGCCGGTGAGCTCGTCCGAGAAGAGTGTCTTGAGCCGGCTCGTATTCTCCCATCGTATCAGATGCGAGAAGATGGGGTCATCCGTCGTGTCCAGACCCTGGCCGAAGAACGGCTGAAGCGTGCGCTTGAGCCGGGGATCCTTGAAGATGTAAGGATAAAGTCGGCCGATCAGCTCGGCGCGCTTCTGCGAGTCGGGAAACTTCGCCCAGAACCGTCTGATTTTTGCCTCCCGAAAGATATTGTAGCCGCCAAAGACCTCATCCCCGCCCTCACCGGTAAGCACCACCTTGTAGCCGCTCCGGCGGACGACCTCGGAGAGCAGGAACAAGGGGATCGGAGCGGTCCGGAGCAAAGGTTTTTCACTGTGCCACAGGCACTCAGGCAGCGATTCTCCTATTCTCTCATTGGTCGCCTGCATCTCGGTATGGCCGGTTTTCAGGAAGGACACCATCTGATTCTGGTACTTTCCCTCGTCGAAGCCGTCCTCCTCGAAACGTATCCCAAAAGTCCTCACGTTGCTATTGAAATGTCTCACGACCAAAGCCGTGATGGCCGAGGAATCGAGCCCGCCGCTGAGATAGCAGCCCACCGGCACGTCGGCGCGCAATCGAATCCGAACCGCATCCTGCAGCAGGTCCAGGATTTGCCCGCAGATTTCGTCCGGAGCCAGATCCAACTGCTCGGCGTGCGGATACAACGGAATATCCCAGTACTTCTTGAGAGTGACGTTGCCGTTGGATGTTTTAAGATAATGGCCGGGGGGCAGCTCATAGATATCTTTGAAGGCCGTTCTCGGAGTCAGGGTCGTCCAGAACGTAAATATCTGGTCCATAGCGACCGGATCGATTGCCCGCGGAATGTTCTCGTTGACAAAAATCGCTTTGATCTCGGATCCGAAGAACAGGGTATTATTGAAAATCGCATAGTACAGTGGCCGAATTCCGATCCGGTCTCGCGCCAGAAACAGCTCCTTCTTTCTCGCATCCCAGATCGCCATGGCCCACTGGCCGTTCAATCGACTTAGGCACTCCGGGCCTTCCTCTTCGTAAAGGTGCAGGATCACTTCCGTATCGGACGTCGTATAGAAACGGTGACCTTTGCGCTGCAGGGTCTCGGTCAGCTCGGGGTAGTTGAACACTTCGCCGTTGTAGACGATCCAGAGCGTCTTGTCTTCATTGTGGATCGGCTGCACGCCGGACGTTAAATCGACAATGCTCAGGCGCGTATGCCCCAGCGCAACCTGATCGTCCAGGTACACCCCGGTCTCATCCGGTCCACGATGGCCGAGAACGCCGATCATGCTCTTGATCGCATTCAGGGAGATGCCGTTCGGACCGTCTATATGGCAGATGCCTGCTATTCCACACATGGTTTCAGCTCACGATATACAAGCGATACGAGTCTTTCCGCATGGGTTCATCCAACCGGAAACAACTGCGGCCCATGCGTCCGCCGCCGTTGCGAGTCGGCTCTATTGGGAGAACGCGTGAGATCGAATCCAGATTCGCCAAAGAGGACGGCGGCGCAGCGGCAACTTCGGGGCGATTCTCATATACCAAATCCTGAAGTAGCCCAGGTGAAGAAGCCTTGAGACAAACCTGAATACGCGCGCCCGAGCCTTGCATAGAAGTTGCTTTCGCACAACGTATATGTCCTTCATGGGCAAAAGCTTGCCTCCCAGCCTCAGTTTATAATCGTATTTGGCTTCCATGTCATCGATGTATCTGACACGCTCCTTCGTAGCCGCCTTCATCAGTTCGGCGAACATGACGCTGCCCATGCCAACGTGAGCAACGTCAGCGAGATTGGTGCGCGCACACAAAAGAGCAAAGTATTTCTCGCCAAATCGGTATGCATACTCATAGGCAAGGCATCGCTGCCCCCAATGGATCTGCATAAGACGCAATCTGCCGCGTTGGAGCTGCGCATGGGCCATTTCTCTATGAAAATCCAATGAGTCCGGCCAATCGCCGAAATGGCCCGGCCTGTTTTTTTTCTGCCATTGCTTTTGGTGCATGTGAACGAATCCGTGGAGTATTTCATCCACATTTTGAATCGTGGCACAGTCCGAAGCCAGATCGCCGGGCTGATCCTGCATAATTCGCCCCAATTCTCTGTAGCTACGCCTGATGTGCTTTCGTCCGTTTTTGCTCAGGCTCGCCAACTGAGCTTCCCACGTCTCGGCCACGAAATAGTATGTCTGAACATGCTTCTGCTTGCATGAAATGCTGCACGTGTTGCCGAAGGCCCGGCGCAAGGCCTCTCGGAGTGCGTTGTGGTGCCCGTACAGCCCTGCGACAGGCCCTATATACAGGATATCCCATTTTTCCCCAAGAAGGGATTCGGCCAGCCCCTCGGCGACCGCTTCGAGATGATCGCCGACGATGGGCAAGCTGAATTGCGCCAGCGTATGGTCGGAACCCACCAGTCTGGCAACTCTCACAGATACGGGGCCCAGCCGTATCGTCTCAAGAAATAATGGGATTATCCCCACCAGGTCCGTATCCTTTTGAAAAACCAAGACCCTCAAGTCGCGATTCTTTCCGTAATACTTCCACCATATCCGGCACCAATCATAGGTGAGGAATATCCCGCTGCCGGCCCACGCCGCCAGATTATCCCATCGCTCCTGGAGCGCTGCCAATTCCTCAAAGCTGCAAAACAGTTTCACCCGTACGTTACTTTTCACGATAAGCACATGCCATTGAGCGGCGTCTCATCTGTTTTGCGTCACTCGATAGCTTGCCTCCGAACAACCCGTCAGAACTCTCGGACATGTCCCACCAACTCCACACGGAGTCAGAAACAAACCTTCTTTTGAGCGTCTCCGGAAATCTACGTTTGCCCAGCGGCGCTTCCGCCGGCTTTCTTCTGGACGAACCGGGCGATATTCTTCAGGCTGTCCATATTGTCCGGGACGAGCTCCCTATCTTCTATCGTGATCCCGTAGGTTTCTTCCAGGAACATGATCAGCTCCAGAATGCCCGTGGAATCGATGATGCCCGCTTCCAGAAATGACGTATCCTCCTCGAGCGATTCACCGTCTCCGAAGAGAAAATTGTTGACCACGAACTCCCGGACTTTAGAAGAATTATTCATGGGTACCCTTGTCACCTCCAGCTTTGTCTTTGGTGTCAGCCATTTCCCACGCCCGATGCGTGATGCCGGACAGATTTCTTGCGGGATTGCCTGCGACAAACGCGCCGTCGGGCACATCTTTATTGACCACCGACCCTGCGCTAATGACAGCGTTATCCCCGATTCTAATGCCGAAGAGAATGATCGCGCCGGCGAGTATCCGCACGTTTTTCCCGATAATGGTCTTCTGTTCTTTTCGAAAGTCCAGGTCGAAAACGGGGTGGTGAGGCCCGAGGATCTTAACGCCCGGCCCGGTCTCGGTGTCATCGCCTATTTCAACCGGACCCATAACAATATCATAAAGCCCAAACCAGCAATGCTTTCCTACGACGATATCCCCTTGTCTGGCGCTCCACACGTTGAAGTCCTCGACGACGGTCCGTTCCCCAACATAGGCGCGATAGGGTCCTTCCCGTGTGAATCTAAACCGGTATCCGAATTCAACAAATCGTCCCTTCTCAATATGGCGGTAGCGGGCGTATAGCCGCCTGAGTCTCCAATAGACTTTTTTCACAGTCGCCTTCACACAACTGGGTGTGATGCGCTCAATTGAACGATTTGCAGTAATTCGTTCTGCGGGCTTGTGTACGACGCTCTGTTCCTTTTCCACCACGGTGGTCTTTGTCCTTTCAACTCAGGGTTCTGCAAAAGGTCTATTGGAGATTACACTTTCTCTGGCACACTTTGCCCCGATTCGCACAGTTCGTCCAGAAACGTTGAGATTCTCCGCGCCACTTCCTGAACCTGCGTTTGGCGTTTCGTGGGCACAAAATGCTTCAGCTCCGCCGCTTTCGTTCGCAAGTCGTTCTCCTGATAAGCCACCAACACATGGCCGTATGCTTCAAACTTGCGCGCTATGGCCAGTTGATGATCGTTGACCACCTCGCGATATCGTCTTAATCTCGGCATCACCAGCAACGGCTTGCCGTTCTCCAAAGCCAGCGTGATCGTACCCATCCCGGCGTGCCCGATCATAGCTGAGGCCTCCTTCAGATGTCTATCAAACGCCCTTTTCTCCAGAGAGGCCACAGATTCAAAATTGTGCGGTTTGTAGGAAGTCTCCCCAATCTGGGCGAATATCTCCTCATCCATCAGGCCCTCGTCGAGGACGTCGTCAATGCCTCGAACCAGACGGTCGAATGGGAACTGCGTTCCAACTGTCAGAAAGATCATATCACCGTTCCCATGTACTCCACGTTACGATACTTCGCCGCCAGTTCCGGCCACTGGACCAGAAAAAGCCCTGCAACGTGCCTGACCATTCGCCCGGACAGCGATATCCGCTCGACGTTGGTGATGCTGTCGATCCAGATAATCTTTGCGCGAAGGGCTCTTGCCAGGAAGCACACCATGCAACCCGCCGCCGCCCCCGTACTGATCACGACGTCAGGTCTTTCTTTTAACACCGCTTTAAGGCAACGCAGAAAGACTCTCAACACACGTATCGGATGCTGCCGGTTACACTCTCCAACAACATAGACATTGCCCGATTTCCGAAGGTCACGCTGAATAACAGGTACGGTAGTAATATAGAAAATTTCGTGCTGCTTCCAAGAATCGGACAGGGTCAATAACTCCGTCAAATGACCGCCGCCTGATGCGGCCAGACAGATTCGCAGCTTGTTCCCGGGCCTAACCATTAATCCGCTCCCCGAAAAGCGTCAGTTTCGTCAAAAAGCGTCTTCAAGACAAAGTCCGCCTTGGCGTCCCACGTGAACGGCTGGACTTTTTTCCTCCGCGCGGCAATCCTCTCCGGCCCGTCTTCGGCCAGCGCCAATTCTATACACCGGGCGAATTCTTCGGCCGTTCGCGCCTGGTAAACAACGTCAAGATACTTCTGCAATTCGGCAAACGGAGTACTGACGACGGGCTTGCCTAACGCGAGGTATTCCTTGAGCTTTATCGGATTACACGCCTCAATCCAGCGGCTCTGTCTCCAGGGCATCACCGCCACGTCGAACCCTTTGCCGTAGTGGGGGATCTGCTCGTAAGGCTTCTGCCCCAGGAACCAGACATTCTCCCTGGAATCCAGCTTCGAGAAGTCCGTCAACCTTTTGCCCACAAATACAAAACTCATCCGCGGCAGGAGATCGACCACTCTTTCCACCAGTTCCATATCGAGAAGATGATCCTCGATGTCTCCGAAAAAGCCCACGATGGGTTTGCTTATCCTGCGCATCTCCTCTGGATGACCGTTATTGCCTGCCGCAGAAGCAAACATATCAAAATCTACTCCATGATCAAGATATATCGCCTTCTTGCATTGACCGGCTTCCTCATCATATAGAGTGCTGCTGACAAATACGGTAAGGTCGGCATGGGCCTTCAGCGCCCGGTCGTACTCTCGAACGGCCTCGACGCTTGTGTTAGGGTATTCCTCAAACCGGTCCGTCCGTTGGTAAACCAGACGTGTCCTTTTCATGTCCAGCGCAACGTCGCAGGCCGCAGGGCAGGCCACCCACACGATTGGATTTTTCATTCCGAGCTTGCGCATGACAAAACGCAGTTGATATTCAAGCATTTTCTTATGCAGCGCTCTGCCCCAGGCCAAATGATGTATCGGCAGCGTGAACGGGCTGTAAACCCAGAAGCCGGTTTCAGATTTCCTGAGCCCGGTTACTATGCTCTTCGTCTTCCGGAGCAGGCGTCGTACAAACGTCGCGCCCTCGCCCAGATTCGCCTTCTGCATCACGATCGAGTTTACGTACAGCGCCGTGTTTCCCCTGGCGAAGCGCTTCATGAGCTGCATATCGATGTGAGCCTGGTTGTGGTACCACCAGTCCTCACCGCCAAAGCATATAATGTCATGGCCTTTTTGTTTCACCTGATCGCGCCCTGTGATCTTGTTTGATTTCGTCTCAATCCGATAAAGTGCACGCTATGCGCCGGACGTCCGTTCCTTGCCGAATATGGAACTTGGCCCAGTATGAAGCACTCTATTGCAGCGGTATCTTGCTTCTCTGTAAGTGAATCTCAAGAAGTCGCCACCCTTAACCAAGAGGCGACTTGTCAGATTCTCACATGCTTCAAACTGCCCTATCCGTTGAGCTTCCCGCCCATTTCTGCCCGCAAGACCTGCTTTGAAACGGTATGATCCCGGGTTTCGTTCGCGATCTATTCCGCAAAGATCGTAAGACCGACAACCATGAGCTTTGAGCCATTCGATCACCCGCCATTGCAACAGATACGCTCCTTTCATCTCTCTTCCCCGGGCATTCGTGGCCCAGAGGATGGCGTGCGCCGTGTCTCCGATCAGGGAGGTAATCGCAGCCGTTATCGGCTCGTTGTCAGCCTTGCTTATCATAATTTGCATCTTGAAGGCTTCCGGCAAGCAGTTTTGGATATACCTGTGTTCCTCAACGGAGACAAAATCGACGAATCCTTTTCGTTGGAGCATTTCGTTGTAAACGGATGCGAACATATCATACAATTCCTGACCCGTGCCCTCTATGACTGTCAGACCCTTCCTCTCTGCGGCGTTCAGGTCGGTCCGCCATCTTGGATCGAGCCCCTTGCGCAATACGTCCAGAGGAGGTGTCAAATCGATCAGAAAGGTCCTTTCCGACACCGGTCTCCATTGGAACCCTTCTGTTTCAAAAGCGGAATGAGTCCCATTGTCGCCTTCAATTGCGTTGGGAAGAATTCTAAGGAACAAACCACGTCGAACGACATATTCATTTCGCAGGGCCCTGATCACCTGGCGGAGAACCTCGGGGCTGTTTTGCTGGTTGCGGCGTTTCCAACAAGGTCCCCATCTCATATAGGCAATCCCGCCCAGAAGGGGACATCTTAGAATCCGTACTTGAGCGATGGCCAGTACAGCGTCGCTCTTCTTGAGCACTAAGTGGCTTAGGGTCGATTCTCCATAACACACCGAACCATAGGCCCACGTCTGATAAATGTTGTAATCCGCGAAGCAACCGGCATATTGCTCCCATTCTCCCGGACCAATGTTATCGACAATTATCTGATACGACATTCCATTCGTTGCCTCTGCTGCACGACTCTCTTGAAGCGATTCTCACCGAAGCCGACACATCTGCGGAATTGGCGGCGCAATGCGCAATGATGCTATTAGTCCTCTTTTACGCGCCTGAGCCATGCTTCCCGCCAATAATAAAAGCACGATCTGTCACAGCCAGCCCAGTCCTGGCCATCACACATTACACCTTCCAGCAAAACCGTGTTCTTCATTTTCCTGAGCTCTTCAGTGCTTTCAAGCAGTATTCGTTCTGCTCTCTTATAGACCCTGACGCGTTGTCCACAGAAATTTCGCATCCCTCCCATGAAATACAATCCTTTGTATCGTCTGTTCCCGTCAAGTGTCGCCAATATCTCCTGCTCCGATTTTATCTTTACCCATTCGCCGGGCTTAAGATTCAAGACTTCCTCATCCGGCGAGACCGGCGTTGGCGTAACCTTTCTCTTGATTCCGAGGGCGCTCAGCGCCTTTGTGAAAGTCAGCTTCAGAGTCCCCACTGCACCTTTGGTTCTGAGGTGGTATAAGGTATTGGTTGGAAGATTTTTCACTCTCCAGACTTTCTTCAGCAGAGAGCCTGAACGCATACACGCGGAGCCGGCTACCATACCGTCAACCCGGCCGTGACACGGCTCTTCATGTTCTGGCATTTCACAGGTCCTCATAATCGCTCAACCGCCTTTCAAGACAATCCTTTCGGATGTTCTCTGCTACGGATCTGCCGAGTATCTACCTCCTGATAAGGTTATACATCTTCATGGACGCACGCCAAACGGCTCTGGCAGGCAGACTGCTGTAGGCTTCAAAAGCCCCGATGCTAACAGATTCCTGCCTGCTGATGTGGGACTTGAATTGGTAGCACCCGGGGTTGTTTTCCGGGTCAATGCCACCGAGATCATATCGTTTCACTCCTGCCTTTTTGGCGAGAGCAATTGCTTTCCACCAGACAAGATAAGAAGCTCCACGAGCGAGTCCTTGTTCGTTGGTGGCCGCCAATAGTGCCACACCTGTCGTACCCACGTGGCTCGCCAGATGCACCGAAACCGGCCGACCGTCGCAGTAGGCAATGATAAAACTCATCTTTTCTGCGGGAGAAAGCTGAAGCTGCGGCTTAGTAAATTCATCAGGATCAATCGCCTTAAAGCCTTTTCGGTTCACCAGCTCGCGGTAAAGCTCTCGAAGGATTTCGCAGAACTCGGCGCTGTGACTTTCCCGTATCTCAATTCCGTTTTTCTCGGCCTTCTTCAGCTTCTGGCGAAAGTTTCTGTCCAGGCATCTTCGGACTTCTTTTTCAGAACCATCCAAGCGCAATATCAGAGTCCGGTAACGCGGAACCCAACTGGCAAACTCAAATCCGCCGGACTTGAGCATTTGTGAAACGCGCTGTCCTGTTTCATCATCACATACATTCGGTACCACCCTCAAAATGCACACTCCGGCCCCGACATAGGCTTCGCAGAGAGCCTTCAGGGCTTCGGCGGAACAGGTGATTCGTCCATCCATAGCCTGTACTAACGGTCCTTGCTGCACATAACCTATCTTGAGTCCAAGTCCCTTGACGATTTTGATGCGGACGTGGCCCATGGTGACGACGGCGTTGCTTTCATCTTTGACCACAACTCTGCTGAGCTCCTGGCCGGCCATTTCGGCCCGCACTTTCTGATAGGCCCAGGTTTGATAGATGCTGTAGTCTGCGAAGCAAGCGGCATGCCGTTGCCATTCTTCCACGCCAATATCGTCGAGGACGACTTTGTATGAGTTTCTATTCATTAGCCGGAACCGCACGACTCTTTTGAACTGATTCCCACGGACAGCCAGAACATCCCCCCGTTTTATTCCGATTCACCGATGGATGTTGCTTGAGCCCTTTTCTCACAGCAGCGTATCAGGCAACTTGTTCCTAAAGCTTTTTTGCGACGGCTTCCTTATTCATCAGCAGATTCTTCCAGTCGTTCAGACAATGCCCCGACCCTGCCAGGTAGGCTGCCGCGGTCTTGATGGAAGCCTGCCTCTCTTGCTTGTTAAACAAGGCCGTAAGGTACCAATAGGGGACTCTCACAAAGAAGAACACGGCCATCAGAAAACGCGCACATATAAATTCCGGCTTGCTTCTGTGAAGTCTCATGAATATCAAGTTGCTCCCATAAAGCTGCAGCTTGAACGTGTCGGGCATGCGTTTTGTCGTAGCACCCCCGTAGTGAATTATTTTAGCGTCGGGCATAAACATATTCTTCCACCCGTTCTTCTCAAAGCGATAGCACCAATCCGATTCGTCTCCATAGAAGAAATAGGTCTCATCCATCAGGCCTACCTGCTTTATGGCCTCTCTTCGGACCAAAGAGCAACAGCCACATACGGCCTGCACCTGCCGAACATCATCGAAATCCCACCAGGTCATCATTTCTCTGCCAAAGAACCTGGTTCGCGGAAACAACTTGTACAAATAGGTCGCCGACAGAAACATGTTCAATACCGACGGATACATAAAAGAGCTTCTCTGCAGACTCCCATCGGGATGAAACACTTTGCACCCCGTGACGCCCGCTTCGGGATGCGCATCAGCAAATTCAACCATCTTCGTTATTGCATTATCCAGGACAATCGTATCTGAGTTCAGGAGCAGGACGTATCGTCCTTCGCTCATCTCAATGCCCTGGTTACTGGCCCGGATGAATCCTTCGTTTTTCGCGTTCCTTATTATCCTGACCGCCGGGAACTTCGCCGCCACCATCTCGGCGCTTCCGTCTTCCGAAGCGTTGTCAACATATACAACGTCAAAAGTGATTCCCCTGGTTTGGTCGTACACCGAGCTCAGACAACTGTGCAGCAGGTCGCTGACGTTCCACCCCACGATGACTATCGATACATCCATATTTCCTGCCTGCTCGAAAGGAGGGATACTGAAAGGAAGACGCACATCCTCACGGAGTGCTTATCGCATGTTAAGCTTCTCGAACACTCGGATGTTGTGGAATTCGTCGTTGTCATAATCCGTGAAACAGTCCTTATGTCCGTACAAGTCCTCGATAATATCCTCGATCGTGTATTGCGGCTGAAACCCTAAATACGTTTTCGCCTTGTCTATCGTCACCTTGTAGTTTCGAAAATCCTCGATGCCCTTGAGGACAATAGTCACTTTCTCCCCGATCAGCTTTTGGACCTCATATTTCACCATGTCGCCGACCTGGCCGACCGTGTAATTTCCGGACGACACGTTGTACACGCCGCTCAACGAATAGTCCGCCTGGATGGCCCTCAGATACGCCGTGGCGGCGTCCCGGATATCCAACACAGGCCGCCAAATAGATGGATTGTTCACCGTGACCTTTCTTTCGGTCACCGCGTATTTGAACATCGTGTTCACGATCAAATCCATTCTCATGCGCGGGCTATAGCCACACACCGTGCCTTGTCGCAGCGCGATGACCGAAAAGTGCTCGTCTTGAAGCTGCAGCACTCCCCTTTCACCCTGGAGTTTCGATATTCCGTACGGATAGCCGCACGTCGTCGGACTCTCTTCGTCGTAGAGCTCATTGACGGTGTACCCGTAAACCGAACACGACGAGGCGTAAATGAAACGCCTTGCACCGGCCTTCTTTGTAATGAAGGCCAGATAGGACGGCAAGGCGGCATTGAAAACGAAATTCAGAGCAGGGCTGAATTCGGCCATCGGATCGTTTGAAAGTCCGGCAAGAAAAATCACCTGGTCATAGGCTTTCAAGTCCTCGACCTTGCAGTCGAAAAGGTTCTTTTGGACAACATTGACCCCTTCAGGCAGATGGTTGCCGAACCACAGCAGATCGACAACATCGACCTCATACCCGTGTTCGAGCAGGATGGGTATCAATCTCGACCCCAGATAGCCTGCTCCGCCCGCCGCTAAGATCTTCATAGGTGTAGCCTCCAACTCAATGTGCTATCTTCTTATCAGCTTATTGTATTTGTCGCAGTTAAGCGACGTGTCCACCGGAACGGTAAAGGGAACATCACGTATGGACAGCTCTCCCACGGGCCTGGTGGCATCCAGACTCTTTGCATATTCAAATACCGTCTTTCTCCGTCCGCCCACGTGCATGATTCCCGTAACGTCCTTATCGACCAGCTTGCTTATCTTTTCTGCAATGGCCGCAACACTCTCTCTGCTTGTCCACTGATCGATGAAGGCCTTCTCAAAAGGGAACACATTGGGACCGAACGTGGTTCGTACGATCAAAGACTTGTCGTACATCGCCGCGGCACATTCACCCCCTAATTTCGACCATGCGTACTTGTTGACCGGGTAAACGGGGTCGGTCTCCGCGTAATTGCCCTTGTCCCCCTTGAACACGTAGTCGGTGGACACGTAGATCAATCGGGCGCCATGCTGCATGCACAGTCTTACGACGTTGGACGTCCCGATAATATTCACTTCGATGGCTTTCGACGGGTCCTTATCGATCGCCGGCGGTGAGATGAACGCCGCAGCATGAATGAGCACGTCGCAGGGATGCGCCTTCAGATACTGTTGCATTTGACCGTAGTTCGTAACATCGAATTCCTCCCATGACGGATAATCGATATCGGGCATTACTCTTCTGAACTCCGATCCCAACAGGCCGCTGCCGCCCGTGAAAAGTATCCTTGATCTGTCTATCAACTCTCAATCTCCTTGTATAACGTATGTGCAGGGCATCATTGTCCGTAAACGAAATTGTCGGATCGCCCGTCGGCCTCCCAGCTACGAACATCAAACCCGTTTTTGTCTTTGTCGGTAATCAGCCTCGTCGAGTGTCCGATCTGGTCAAATAGCTTTTTCAGCGTCGGATCACACAATCCCCAGTCGATATCTTTAGCCAGAGGGGATATTCCCGCTTCGCAGCCGGGGCTGTATTCGCCGGAACAGAAGTATTCGATCACGGTATCTTCGGGGAAGTAGTTGCCGTGCGCAAACCCGGGGGGCACCCAAATCCAATCGCAGTAATCCATCGTGGAATCGGCGGGCATGTCACAGAGGACGATCCTGCCAAATGCGGGAGAACCCTTTCGTATATCCAGGACCATGTCCACCATTCTGCCGGCTAACGTTCGCACGAGTTTGCCCATATAGGGATTCCATTGAAAATGTAAACCGCGAATGGTCCCCTTCCTGGAGTAACTTTCATTGCACTGCACAAACTCTGCCGCCGCCATAAATCCCATGTCCGGATGATTCCTGAAATCGCTTCTTCTGTAGTGTTCCGTAAAATACCCTCTGTGGTCGCAGAAACGGGCGAACCGGATGACCTTTATTTCCTCAATCTCCAACGTTCTAACTTCCAGCAATTTCATGTTCACACTCCCAAGACATCTGTGCACCCATCATCGTTCCGCCACCAATCCGCCGGCTCACGTTTACGCGCGCGCTGCCTGCCAAAAAGAGACATCGTGTATCAATCCAAATTTATTACCCATCTGCCATCTATCCTTCATCTGGAGCCAACCACTTCTCTCAAGCAAAGGTTCAGCCATTGGATTCACATAAACAATCCTAATCCTCCTCGGCTCCCCTTGCAAAGACTGCCTGATCCTCGCAAGCACTTGATTTAACGTCGCGGCACCGAAGGGACAGAAGAGATAATAGACCGTCCCTGCCCGGTAATCACACTCCTGGGCAGCAGCATGAGTTATGCTAACAGGACTCTGCCTGCCACGCACTCTCTCAGTGTTGTGTCGAGCCGCTCTGCAGAGGTCTTGATCGATCTCCACTCCAACAACCTGGCGGATTCTAAATCGTGAAGCACAACACAAAACTCGGCCTTTTCCACAACCAATGTCCACAAAGACATCTGAAGGCTCAAGAGCCAAATGGCGCAGAATCTTCATGATCATGCGGTACGGGATTGTAGAATAAGGTATGGAATCAGATTCCGCCGTGCTGAATGACTCGCCGCGGCTATTGATGCCGAGCCTGTATTCCCATAGCATATTGTCAAACTTCAACAATAATCTTGTCAGTGGACGATCCAGTGGAAAAGCCTTTCTCAATCTCTGCAATTGGCTCAGAGAAAGCTGCTTCTTCTCTTGAGCACCCTGTAAGCTCTTTCGCTCATCGCCCATACATTCTCTACCGCCGCATTCGTACATGCCTCGAACGCCCCAATATACGAGCACTCCTCGCCTCCCATTCCCGCTTTGAAACGAGAAATACCGGGATCGTGTTCAAAGTCAACGCCTCCCACGTCATATTTCTTCATCCCCCTGCTCTTGGAGATCAGCACGGCCTTCCACCATGCCACATAGGAAGCGCTGCACTCGTACCCCTTCTCACTACTGGCTGCAAGCAACAGAATTCCGCTATCACCCAAATTCGTCGATACATGGACCGAAACAGGTTCGCCGTCAAGGTAGGCCACAACCAGGCTCATTTTTTCAGACTCCGGCAGCGCACGCTGAGTTCTGGCAAACACTTGAGGATCCACCCCCTGAATACCCTTTCTCCGAAGCAAATCCAGGTAAAAACCTTCAAGGGTCTGGAATGGTGTATGGTCGGTGTACTCCCTGGCCCCGACTCCCGCCGCTTCTGCTTTGCGGAGTATTCGTCGCCAGCTTTGGTGCAGTCCTTTGCGAAGTTCATCCTCGGAGCGACCCAAGCGCAACACCATTGTGTGATAAGGCGACACACTCGATTTCCTGTGAAATCCGCTTTCCCGGAGCATCGTCACGAATCCTTGATTCTCACTGTTCTCGGCTACGTTTGGAACGACCCTCAAGACATTGACGCGATTCCCAAGATAAGCCTCACGTAAGACGTTCAGAACTTCAGCCGAACAACCGCACGTGCCGTCTTTCTTCAGGACGAGGGGCCCCCACTGCATGTAGCCCACTCTCAACCCCAGAGGCTTGAAGTGCTTGATTCGGACGTGAGACATCGCGACAACCTCATCGCTTTTGTCCTTAACCACTATTCTGCTGAGTTCCTGCTCCTCCGCGTCGGCCCGGACCTGCTGATAGGGCCACGTCTGGTAGATACTGTGGTCTGCAAAGCTGCTGGCGTATTCCTGCCACTCGGCCTGTTCCATCTTGTCGATAAGTACGTTGTAGGACATGAATCCGAGTTCCTGCCGCTTATGACCGAAAAAGGATCGCTTTCAATCTTCTTAAGTACCCGGCAACGTGGTACGCTCCATCGACCTTCAGCTTGAACTGGAGGAAGGTTTCGTAAGGTGCTACTTCAAATCGGCCAATCCTGAGTCCTTCCGTGCTGCCATTGACGTTATCCGGTTCGACGGTAAAACCCACCTTGTAGCCGGCCTTATGAGCCGCATGGTACACTCTTGCATCGCAAGCTCCATAGGGATAACTGATCCCCGACACTTCGTGTCCAAGAATCTCCTCAAGCCTCCTCTTGGAGCCGCCCAGCTCCTCCTCCAACCCGGCGTCATCCAGATCAGATAAGACCGGATGTGAGACAGTATGCGACGATACCTCGATGCCCTCGCGATCAAGTGCCGCAATCTGCTGCGCGCTCATCACGGTTTCATCCGCGTCCAGACAGTCCTCATATATAGTCCAACCGGGCCGTCGCCCGAGATTCCCCGTAGGCACAAAGACCCCGGCCGGTAAACCGTATTCCTTCAGAACCGGCAAACCGTTTTCAAAGAAACTCACAAGAGCATCGTCAAATGTCAGAGCCACGACGGTCTTGGTCTTTCCTGTGTTGCCATTCATTATCTCTGAGGGCTTGACCACGGCGCATTTCCTCGCCAGATACGCCATTTGCTTCCTGAAACCCGCCAAATGCGCCTTGTCCACGCCGTGATAGAGCAAAACGACCCGGGACGGGCCCTTCTGCAAGAGACGCGAAACAGCCGCATAGAGAACCGCAGAGAAGAGCTTAATCGAGGCTTTTATGGCTTTTGGCATATATAGTTACTTCCGAATTCTCCGCCCTTTATCACCTTGGCTGAGGCCACCGAACCACCGCCTTTCAGGGTCATCGGATGCAATTTCGATTGGCGTACTATCGCCGGCATCGCACCGCAAAAACCAAGAAGCATATAGAATATCGTCGTGGGCTGACCGTGCAGCGAAACAGATATAAAAGCGCCTGCCAGCCCGAATAGTGCCGCCGCCAGACACCAAATGAGCCACTTGTCTGAGTCATGGGTGCTCACTTTGTAACTATGAATAAGCTTCTTGACGGCCGCTATATTCATAGCAAAGAAAGGCACCAAACCGATCAGCCCGTAGCGACTCAGAATCAACAAGTACTCGTTTACTATATCCGTGTAGGGGCGCCTGTCAATTACGGGCCCCCACCCGGGGTCAGTATCATAACCATACCCTGCCATCCAGTGACCGGACATTCCTCCTTCGTAGAGCGCCACATCGATCAGCCTGCTGCGATACCACGCCGTCTGGCTGTTGAGGGTAACGCGGTCAATGACGTCGTAGAAATGCCGATTGCTGAGTATTTCGATCAGAGCGCATATTAGCACAACCGTTACGACCGCCGTTCTCCAGTACCTTCTGTAACGATAGAAACCAATGAACACGATAGACAGCAAAGCTGCAAGGGCGGGTCCACTCGATACACAGGAGAAGAGGCCCATACACATCAGCCCCATTGCCGCCCAGTAAAGCATCTTCTTGGATTTTCTCACGTGGCCAAAAATCCCGGCACACACCGGGCCAAACATGGCGAAAAACAAACCATACATGATCGGATGTGTAAACACAACGTCCGCACGCGTCAAGCCGAGGCGAGACATCGGCACATAATCTCTGGTGTCCCATGCGCCATAGTTCCTGAAGAAAGCGACGGGATTGTTGCCCGTCGTGCACTGATAGAAGCCGACAATGGCCAAAGGAACCGCGATCACCAGTACGGACTTGAGCAATGTGAGGTACTTTTCCCTGTCTATCACAATCAAACGCACGGCGAAGTAAGGCAAAACCATGTCAAAAACCGCCCCTGAGCGATTCTCCAGGAAGGCCTCCGCAGAGCGGGTCGTCGTGAGCCCGGCCGCAATCTGAGCCACAAAGTATATGACCACCAGCTTATCGACCCATAAGAACCTGAATCGACCGGGCAAATCCGTCAGGAGAAAAATCTTCGCATAGACCGCGATGATGACTATTCTGAGCACCGTGAAATCAATCGTCCCCACCGGGACCGCCAGATCGGACGGATAGAGCGAGAATGCCGCAACGTACACCACAAGCGCATAAATGGGTGAGAGGGAAAATACCAGCACGCATGCGATGGCCGAGATAGTGAGAGTTACGCCTTGCATAGATCAGTCTATATAGCCCAGATTCCGCAACGTCATCTCGATTCGCTGCTGCTCCGCGTCGGTGTAAGAGGCCTTGTCGATGCTCCGGGATTCAGAAAACGCCTGCAATTCATTCAGAAGCATTGTCTTTTCAGCGCATGGATCCGTCGGATACAGGTCATTCTTTTCCTCGGGGTCGACCCTTAGATCGTAAAGCTCGCACGTATTGCTCTTGGAATCACGCAGAAGCTTATAAGAACTGCTCCTCACGCTTCTCCGCTCTATATTCAAGCTCTCACGAACAACTTCACTGAAAGCAAGAGTCTCTTTCGGAGCTATTCCCCCGATGATGCTGTTGCTCCACAGTGAGGAGCCGTCCATACGGCCGTCATATTCCGCCCCCAAGGCATCCAACAGAGTCGGTGCGATATCGATTTGCTGAACTTGAGTGTCAAAAGTCCGTGCAACTTTTCGGCCCGGACAGAAGAAGATAAGCGGAACTTTCAGCACATTGTCATACAGGAATTGGCCGTGTTCGTACCGTCCACCCGATGCCGTCTCAATTTCTCCATGCGCGTTGAAGGAGTCCCCATGGTCTCCGGTAACGACTATGAGCGTCTTCTCAGCCAGGCCGGCCTCCTCCAGAATCCTCAACACGCCGCCCAGGAACCTGTCGGCTTTGGCTATTGCCCGTTTATACCCCTGCTTCAATGCCGGCACTATGCGGCTGTCCCCCTCTTTCAGCATGGTGCGGATTCTCTTTATCCTTGCGAGCCACAGAAAGTCCCCTATACGTCTGACGAAGCGTATGTTCTCGAGTTCGCGATTTGCGCCCAGCACATTCAACGCCACATCCGCGGGCCTGATACCAGGCAGCCGCGTTTCGTAAGGCGTGTGTGTAGCCCAGTAGTGCAGGAACACAAAGAGACGCTTGCCTTTTGATCTGATAATCGACTTCCTCAGACACCTGTATCGAAAAGGAACCTGCTCATCAATGCCCTTATACCCCGCCCGACTGGCCGTCAACATGGGCGTAGTTGAGGACCCCATGGTGTGGAACCCTCTTTCTTTCAATAGGGTGAACATCGTCGGCAATTCCGGAGGAACCTGATGATGCATGTCACGAACCCCGGTTCTTGCGGGGTACAAACCGCTGAGCATGGATGCATGGCTCGGAAGCGTGCAGGGCACGTGCACAATCGTATTGCTGAAGAAGGCTCCCTCGTCCCGCATGCGGCAGAAATTCGGAGCCTCCGCAGGATGGAGCTGCGCTACGTAGTCCGAACGCAAGCTGTCAAACGAGATCAAGACTACGTTTTCCATACGCTCAATCGCATTCACTTTGTCGGCTGATTCAATCATTTTTCCACCTCCTCCGGGGCTGCACAAAAAAAAGTAATTCTCATCGCAGATGGGGTCCTATGTTCCTAATGCACCACGCCCCCGGCCACGGTATCATTGTCCCGCATCAGAACAAAACGCCCCATCTCGGCGATCTGCTCGAACGGGTCGGTGCTCACGCAACTATTCATTTTCAGGGTCAGCTTCGCCACTTCCGTCTCTCGAAGCTCGTCGGCGTCGCTGGCGATAAGCTCGAGGCTGGACGAGTTGATCCGGTCGCTGATCTTCCTGACTTTGCACGGCATCTGCTGCGTCGCGCACTTGAAATCCAGGGTCTGGCCCTTTTGCAGCGGCTGGCCGCTCATCCAGAAGACCGTAGCGACGACGGTGTTACTCACGTTCAGGGAGCTGTCCACCGGACAAGCCACTTCGCCTCGCTTCAAAGCTTTTAGCGCGCCGCCGTCCTTTAGAACCAGACCGACCGATTCGCCCGCAACGGCACGTTGGGGCCGCTCGCCGAGTTTCTTGATCTCGGCAATGACAGCGGACTTGCCCGATGGATGGAAAATGACTTCCTGGCCCGCTTCGATGGTCCCGGAAGCCACCCGGCCAACCAGAACCTTCTGACCATCTACGTCGTAGATGTCCTGAACAGGGAAACGCAGCGCGTCTTTTTCGGTCGTCCCAGACGATTGCAGTTGATCCAAAGCCTCTAACAAGGTCATCCCCTTGTACCACGACAGCTTGTCACTGCGCCCGGCAACGTTGTGACCCAGACGGGCCGCGATGGGAATGATCATCTCCGGCGGGACTTCCGTCCCAAATTCGCGCAGGCGGGCGGTGACTTTCTCGCTAAGCTGGTCGAAATGCTCTTGGGAGTAGTCCACGAGGTCCATCTTGTTGATCACCACGATGACCTGCCTGATGCCCAAGAGACTCAGCATGAAGGCGTGACGGTGCGTTTGCTCCCGCAGACCTTCCAGGGCGTCAACCAGCAGAAGCGCCGCCTCGGCCTGCGTTGAGCCGGTGATCATGTTCTTCAGAAACTGCTTATGACCCGGTGCATCGATGATCGTGTAGTCGCGCTTGGCGGTCTTGAAGAATATCTGGGCAGTGTCAATGGTAATACGATTTTTGCGTTCTTCCTCCAGGTGGTCCATCACAAAGGCAAATTCCGGGACGCCTTCCGCTTCCTCGCTTGCCTTGCGGACTTCTTCAATTTTGTCCGGGGGCAGCGAATTGGTATCGTACAGGAGCCTGCCGATCAAAGTGCTTTTACCATGGTCAACGTGACCGACTGCAACAAACTTCAGATTTTCACGCATAATCCTGATTCTCATTCCTGGTTATTGTTGAACTTCTGCAAAATTGGAGTTAGGCATATATTATTCCAGAAAATCGGTTCCACGATTTTCTGAGAATAATCGAGTGCAGTACCTCAACATATTGTCGAGTCGAACGTTATGCATCGCGTTTTAGAAAGAAAAAATCGAACGAGAAGATTTTTTCTTTCCAAAAGTATGCCTAACTCCAATTTTGCAAGACTCTTATAGTATTACATATATCCCAGAGCACGCAGCTTCTGCATCGTGTAGGTATTTTCTTTGTCCTGTGCCCGGCCGGCCCTTTCCGACGTGGTGGTCGTCTCCAGCTCGTGGATGATCTCGTCCACGGTGGCGGCGTTCGAGACGACTGGATTGCAGCAGGTGGTGCAGCCAATACTCCGATAGCGTTGGCCGTCTTTGGCAAGATACAGTTCGGTAATCGGGATGTTCTCCCGGCGAATATACCGCCATATATCGACTTCGGCCCAGTGAAGCAACGGGTGGACGCGGATGTGAGTTCTCTCTTCCACCTGGTTTTTGTACTGGTCCCACAATTCCGGGGGCTGGTCCTGATAATCCCACTTGAACTGCTCGTCGCGCGGGGAGAAATAGCGCTCCTTCGCCCGAATTCCATGCTCGTCCCGGCGAATGCCCAGCAGCAGCGCCTCAAAGCCATGCTTGGCGATGGCCAGCTTGAGGCCCTCGGTTTTCAGGGCGGTGCAGCATTCAAGTTTTTTGCCGCAGCTCATACCCGCGGCGAGGGCTGCTTCATTTCGCGAAACGAGCAATTCCATCCCCCACTTCTTGCTGTATTCGTCGCGGAACTGGTACATCTGGGGAAACTTGTAGCTCGTGTCGATGTGCAACGCAGGGAAAGGAATCTTGCCGAAGAAAGCCTTACGGCACAACCACACCAGCGTTGTTGAATCCTTGCCAATCGACCAGAGTACCGCAAGCTTCTTGTAATGGTAATACGCCTCGCGAATAATGTAGATACTTTGACTTTCCAATTGATCTAATCTATCCATGTATCCAAACTCCAGTTGACACCATCAAAACATCGGTGGAACAGCCTCACCTGAACCGTCCATATCGGCAGGCGGCACGACCTGGAGCTTCTCCAGTATCGGTCGAGCCAGCATCACTATGTCCAGATTGCCCTCAGGCAAGTCAACGCCGCGAGCCACAAGAAACGCATCTTCGCAGGTATGCATCCCTTCCAGCTCCGTTCTCTTGAAGACGACGTCACCGGCCAGGCCCAGCTTCAGATCGTAGCCGTCGTGCGGAATGGCAATCAGGTCGGCGGCTCTGCCAAAAGTCCCGTCGGCACGCGCAACCCGGTCGGCCGACGAAGCACAGATACCGGCACAGCCGGCCGGCCAGTACACGTCTTCACGCTTGACCACTTTCCGTATCACAGCCTGGCCGTTCGTCGGATCGCGCAGATTCATCAAGTCGGCGGCAAGCTGTTCCCGCGTCCGTTGGTACTGCTCAAGTGGTACAATGCCCTGCGGCTCGCGTCCGGCCAAATTAACGAAAATACGACCGGGAATCAGGCAATAGGCCCGAGACTTCAAGGGGTCGATAGACAGCGGATGTTGAAGTTTCTGCGCGGGACAGGTCCAGCCTGATTCCACAAGATAACGAGACAACTGCACCTCCTGCTTGATGGAGCAGAAGCCATGATCGCTGAATATCATCAGCGGCACGTCGTCCGGCAACAAAGCCAGAAGCCGTCCGACGTATTCATCGATCTTTCGATAGTACGAAAAGAACGCCGGGGCAAATTCTTCGTCGTTATTCTCCATCTTCTCCCACAGAAAGTGGTTGATGCGGTCACTGCCCATAATATGGGTATGGAAGAAATCCCAGCTTTCTTCGCCCAGGAAGTGAAACATCGCCTCCATCCGGGCGTCGAGAGTCTTGTGCAGGTCGTCCAGCATCGCACGCTTGTCCCTGCGCGCCAACGCCGCGTCACTGTCCGTCCGGTAGTCTATCGAGCGCAAATACTCGGCCAAGCCGGCGGGATAGACGGCTTTTTCCAGCGACGGCGACAGGAAGCAGCCAATCATAATGCCGTTGACCGCTTCAGGCGGATACGTCGTGGGGACATTCATACCGAAGACGCGCTTGTTCGCCTGCGACATGATCGACCACAGATCACCGGCGGTCCGGGTAGAGGAATTGGGGAACATAAGCTCATACGTACCTTCCCGGCGGTCGATAAAACCGTAAATGCCGTGCTTGCCCGGATTGCTGCCGGTCATATAGGTGGACCAGGCAACGCAGGAAACCGTCGGCTGAACCGAACGCATCTTTCGCAGACCGAAGCGCGAAATCAGGGACGCCAGATTCGGTATGTCACCCTGGCCAACCATCCTTTGGATAAGGCCGTATGGCACACCATCGATGCTCAGAACTACAAGTTTCGGATAATGCTCTGATGTTGGCACTGCTATTCCCCAGTTCCCCGGACTATCGATCGCCCGAACGGCGGGCACGTCTCACGTGTCGTTGATATACCCCATATCTCGAAGTCTGTCTCTGATAATCTCCATATCCTTCTGTTCCAAGGGCTTGCTCACAGGCAGGCAGGACAGAGGATGCTGTACCTTGCCAATGTTAATAAGAGACCACACCCTTTCATGCAGATAATAGGCGATGACCTTCACGACCGATTCGACAAGCCCAACGCCGATAGACAATGCGATCTTGCGGGTGAAAACGAACACAATCGTCGTTGTGACAATGGCGGCACACATTCTATAGCTTATCGCCTTTGCTACAGAACGAAAATGAGCGTCTTTGTATGCCACCATTCTACGAATTCCCTGGTAATCTGAATCTCTCATGTGCAACCCTCTGCCATGGGTCACGCCTGCGGTTCTACCCGCTCAGGCTGCGCGAGGCATGGTCTGCATGATTGGCCTGCAGTGAGCCATCCTCTCTAATTGTTCGGCTCAAAGGCCTAAGCCATCCACGAAATAGAATCCGTCTCAATGTCCCCCCTGTCGAACGCAATTTCTCTACAAACGAAAGGTCAAGCCAGTTGCTGAATAAAGAGAAGCCTGCATAATGAGGAATAGGAATTCGCATCATTTGCATCATTAGCAACCGTCCCCAGAGGTGGCGTCTCCGCCTTAGAAGAGCCTCTTGTGATCGTGGAACCGTGCCTGGATCAACACGCTCGAGCTTCACAGAATCCGCGTTCATCGCGCTGTGTAAGATATCTCTTCCCCGTTCAGTTCTTACCAGGACAAGGGACCATCCATCTTCGCCCGGTTGGATTTCTCGATACCACGGGTCGCCGCAGGAGATGTCCGCGAACTCACCGGTCGAATCCGGGCACAAGCGGCATCTGAATTGCGTGCAGTTGCACAGGATGTTACCCCACGATTCCGCATAGGTCATCCGGCGTGTCCGGCCATCGGCGCCCTTGAGCCTTACCGTAGTCGCGCCCGGCCAGCCACAGCCGCGATATCGGACTTCCTCGACCTGCTCAGGTTTTACACCAAGCACCTTCAAAAGATCGTGCGTTCCCCTGGTGGCCGGCATCCCGGCGCAGAAAATGCTGATAGCGAGGCTGACCTTCTTTTCACGCGGGGAATTCACCGCCTGCAATTTACGGACCGCAACAACGTCACAGGGCTTGCCGATAAAAACACTCGGATGGGCCGCTTCTTGTATCCATTCGAATTTCTCACACGGCGCTGCCGGTGAATATCGCGAACCCGTCCGCGCCAAAAGCTCTTCTCTCGTCCGGCTGAAGACCGCAACGTTTCGGAGAGGAGCCTCGGACCTGGTCCCCACGTGCAATACTCCGGAAACCTGTTCTCTTTCCAAGCAATAAAGCGCCAGTGCAGTCGCCACACCGCCGGATGAGCCCTTGAAACGAATCTCAGGGTCCGTTGCGTAACCCTCCCAAACCTCAAGTATCGGACCCCACGACTGGCGCAACTGCGGGATGGTCTTCCGATCGAATGCTTGATGAACAATTCGTACTCCTGGACAAATCAGGACACACTGGCCACACTGCCGGCATTTCTGCGCATCGACGATAGGACGAATGCCACTGTCCAGGATATCAATCAGCCGGACTGCATGGTTCGGGCAGGTTGCGGCACATGCCCCACAACCCATACAAAGCCGCCAGGCCACGACATCGCCAATAGTCTCAAAACGTTTATTTCTCACGATAGACCGTCGAACATTCTTAGGACTTGCGCTTGTATGTCGGGAATGACGGCCTTGAGATGCCCTGCGGTCGCTTCCCGCTGCTCGAAAGCCCTGGCCACACTGGTCAGTATCTCGTCAGTTGTAGCATGGCGCAAATCTATCGCCAATTTCTCAACTCCTATGGATTGAAAAACGCCGTAGAATTTCTTGCTATAGGCCAATCCAACGGCCGGAATACACTGTGACAGGGCGGCTATGCACGAATGCATTCGAGATCCGATGAAAAAATTGCACATGCCTATCAGATACTTGATCTCGTTCTGGTTATGTACGCCCTGCACCAGGAATACGCGGTCTGAATACTTACCCCGCGCGTTCTCATAGATATGCCGGCACGCTTGAGGATCGCTTTCGACCGTGCCTTCGGGGGCAGACACGTGCGGGACAAGCAAGACAACGACCTTATCATTCTGCAGCAGCCTCTCAACGATGCTGTGAACCAATTTGGGGTACTCGACCCCCAGAGCAAACATGTTGTCTCTCGTATGGCCGCCGTTCCACAGAAGACCGCTGACGTTCAGACCCACCAGCACATCTCCCTTTTTGCGGACCTCTTGCAACAGGCTCACATCAGGATGCCTGGGCTCCTGAGCATCCAGAACGAAGGCAACGTCGGGGCAAAACTCTATTTTCGCTCCGTCACCCTTGGGACCGAGCAGGTTCTTCACGTACTCCAGGCCGGGAACGTCTCTCGAATAGACTTTGCTGGCGTGCCTTAGAATGTATTTCGCCAATGTCCTGGTCAATAAATGGTTGAACGGGCCGTACGTCTGCGGCAACATTATCAGCTTCTTGCCGAACAGAATTACGAGCCATCTTGCAAGAAAAGACCGCATGAATCCAAAAAGGCCGTAGATGTCGCTGAAACTATCTCCTCCAACAATATCAACGACGACGTCCGCTTCGTGTATCGCCTTGACGTACGGATTGCGTCCTGTGAGAAGCCTCTGTAACCGGTCCGACCGCAGTACCTTGAACAACAAGACGTACAAGAAAAACCGACAGTAGTGATCTGGCAAAAACACGTTTCTACAGAATCTCAAGGGGACATTCTTAACACGTACCTCTCGATTGAAGAGCTTCATCCTGTATTCGTCTTGGCTGCGTCCACCCAAGATATTCACGTTTGCATTAGGGCAACTGTTAAGAATAACCTTTATGCTCGACTCGGCTAAAGCGCTCACTCCCATGTTGTAGGTGTCAAATGAAGCACCAAGCAAACACACTTCAACACTCTTTCGGGCGCCCGTTGCGTTGCACGTTCTACAGCTTATCGCCTCTGCAGCAGGGCGAAAATCGGCGTCTGTGGACACAGCCATAGTCAGTATCTCTCCTCAGCCCTAATTCTTTCAAACAATTGCCGCATTTGTCACGTTCACCCCTTGGACACGGCTGACGGCCCGATTCTTCGGGACGTTCCTACATGTAACCCAAGTCCTTCAGTTGCTGCTGGACAAAGTCCTTTTCCTGCTGGGTCATTTCTCTTGCCCGGCTCATTGTCTCCCGGCATTTATTACCGGCGGTTTCGTTTTGAAGTTTGGCGGGATGAGCCATCAGGTATTCGGCCGTGACAATATCCTCACGCACCCGCCCATCCATGCTCGCCGGCACGGGTACATTGAACAGATGCAGTACCGTAGGCGCTACATCGCAGAGGTGAACCGGCTCCACCGCGCATTGTTGAATATCCGGTCCGGCTGCAACGAATATGCCATTCATTCGATGAGAGCCCGTGTGTCGCGAAGAGTAAGGCGTTCGTTCAAAAACCTCGCCGCTTAACTGGTCTTTCAACACGACGCAACCCCAGTCGTTAATCCCGACAAGCAGGTCCGGTCCCGTGCCGGCCCGGGCGCCGGGGGAATCCCAGCGATGCCATGCCTCGATGGTCACATTGTTCGCCTCGGCCCAATTTCGCAGCTTCTTTTCAATCTCCCCGCAGAGTTCCTGCCTTTTCTCAGGGCTGGTTACGATTCGATCGTTGATGTAAATCCCCCCAAATGGAATGGTATGCCCTGGGTCGAACGCGACACTCTTGTCCAGATCGATCTGGTCTATAACCTTTTCGAGGAGCTTGTCTTTTGTCGCGCGCGCATGCCCATACAGCGACGGAGCCACTCTGTGCAGCTTGACCCCTCTGGCTATTGCCCTCACACGCCTGAAGATTGCCTCTTTCGTATCCTCAAATACCCTGCTCCGGTTCTTGCGCCATATCAGGTATCCCTCGCGCTGCAGCCAGACGTTTAGCTTGAAGACCCCTTCATTGGGACCGAAGCCGTGGTCGGAGACCACAACGATATTCGCTTGCGGCCCCGCGATGGCGCAGAGCTCGCCTACAGCTCGATCGATCTGCCCCCACAGATCTTTGAAACATTCACGAAATCTTTCGCCGCTGCGAACGTCGGGATGCGACTGCTTCTGATCAAGGTGTTGCCACATAAGATGTTGCAGCCAGTCGGTCTCGGAGAGCACAAGCCAGAAGAAGTCCCACTGTTTCTCTCTGGCCAGGCTCGTGGCGGCGCGGAGTTTCTTGTCCAACACCCTCTGAACATCGTTCAGAAAAAGCTCCGTGTCCTCATACCGGATGTTGTGGTAGCCAACGCACAGTTC
>DATKWR010000264.1:0-3754 GCA_035529475.1 Sedimentisphaerales bacterium
CTCGGGTTTGTGATCGAGTCCACAGAGATCGATCAACGTCGGGTAGATGTCGATGAGGCTGACCGGTCTTTCGCAGCGTGTGCCGGGACGAGCAATGCCCGGGGCGACAATAATAAAGGGTACGTGATTGGTCTTTTCCCACAATGCAAACTTTTCCCAATGTTCCTTCTCGCCCAGATGATAGCCATGGTCCGACCACAGAACTATGATCGTGTTACTCGCGTGATCGCTGTTGTCCAGGGCATCCAGAATCCGGCCGACCTGGGCGTCGGCAAAGGTGGCACTGGCCTGATAAGCGCGCACCGCTTCTTTCCAGGTTCCGGGCGACTTCGCCTCTATTTCCATGAGTTCCCTGAAGAACCACTTCTTTGTTTGCAGCAGTGTTCTTGCTCCAGAGGGAAGGTCGTCAATATCTTTTTCGAGCATCTGTGGCATCGTGATATCATCGCGGGGATAGATATTGAAGTATCTTTGCGGGGCAAAGAACGGCATGTGGGGCCGAAAAATCCCTGCGGCCAGGAAGAAAGGCTTATCGTGTTGTTTCTCGAGCGATCTAATCACATAATTCGCCGTCCGTACGTCTATTGCATCGGCTTCATTTGCGGGCCAAGGCCCCCAATCAGTGTTGCGGCTGCCATATTTCGTAAGTCCGTTAAGTTTCTTTTCCGGCATGGGCGCATCGGGCGGATCCGGCATCATGAGGAAATCGTCAAAAGAAGCCTTCTCGTGAAAGGCGCCGCCGTAATGGTGATGAAATATCTTTCCCGCGCCTTCGGCACGGTACCCGTGAGCGATGAAGTGTTGCGGTAATGTGATTGCCTGCGGCAAGGCTTGCCGCCAGTCGGCCTGGTTTCCATAAACGCCGCTGGTCGTCGGACGCAAGCCGGTCAAGATTGCCGTCCGTGACGGATTACATGCCGCCGAAGCACAATACGCCCGGGTGAACAGCGTACCACGCTTTGCTAATCGCTCAATGTTCGGAGTCCGGATCGGCGCGTTAGAATCAAGAACCGTGATCCAATCATTCAGGTCGTCCAATGCGATAAACAGAACGTTAGGCCGCTCATTCTTCTCCTGACTACCTCGCAGCTTTACCGGCGAGACAAGGCCCAGGGCTCCAAATCCTAAAGCGCACATAAAACGTCTGCGAGTCCATACGCTTCGCATTCTATTTGATCCTTTCCTTGTTAATATCTTCCAACTCGAGGCGGACCTGTATCCACAGCAAAAGCCAGCGCATCAAAACTCTTCTTCATCAATTCAAAACGCACCTCCGCATAAGCCGGATCTTCCCACAGGTTGTTGAACTCATAAGGATCCTTTTCCATATTGAACAGTTCCCCTGGATCGTGGCCGTGGTAGTTGACCAGCTTGTATTCCCGCGTCCGGATCATGGTAGCATAACTCTGAGGCCCTTCGAGCACCTTATAGTACACGCTCCGCACGAATTCTCGGTGTTTTCCGTGATCGGCTTTGCCTTCGAGTATCGGGAGCAGGGATTTGCCTTGCATCGTTTCTGGAACAGCAAGCCCGGTCAGCTCGAGCAGTGTCGGTACTATATCAACCAGTTCGACCAGCGCCTCGCTTTTAAGCCCCTGTTCAATGCGATTAGGCAAGGAGAAAATCAAGGGTACGCGTACAAGTCCTTCGTAGAAGCGGCAGCCTTTTTTGTTTAATCCATGGTCGCCGGCCATCTCGCCGTGATCGCTGGTGAAGATGACCACCGTATTATCACGCTGCCCCGTTTCTTCGAGCGCGTCCAGCATTCGACCGAGGTTTTCGTCGATAAGCTCGATCTGTGCCCAATATTTTGCGAGCGTCAGCTTGGCTTCGGGATAGGTTGGCTGCTTGGCCCTGCTCTGAAAATTGACATCGGCGAGACGTTCCTGGGCCTTTAAATCCGATTCGCGAAACAAGGGCTCTGGCAATGATTCGATGTCGAAGCGATCCACGTACTCCTGGGGCGGATCGAAGGGGCCGTGTGGATCGTAAATGTTGACACTAAAGAGCCATGGGTCATTGCGTTTTTCCTTTAGAAAATCGATGGCCCGATCGGCGCACCATGTGGTTTGATGCCACTGGGCAGGGATATAGCCGTATTTCTTCTTTAGGATATTGTAGTCCTGCCCAATACTTGTCAGCCAATCGGTGTATTGATTGCCCTTGCCAATACCCTGGTGCGGGGCGTGGCTGTACCAGAAACGCCGATACCCATCATCTTTCGGGCGAAGCTCAGGCTCATGGGCCATTGCGGAAGCGAGGTGAAATTTTCCAGCAAGGCCACAATCATATCCAATATCCGCAAGAGTTTTTGTAATAAGCGGCGCGGCCTCGTCCCAGTGGTCGTTGCCATTGATGCAAGCATGAATGGTGCTTGGATACATGCCTGTTAAGAAGCTTGCCCGGCTGGGTGTGCAAATCGGCGACTGGCAGTAGGCGTGGGCGAATGCTGTTCCGGTTTCAACGAGCGTGTCAATGTTAGGCGTGCGAATGTATTTGTTGCCAAGCGCATGGATTGTGTCGTAGCGTTGCTGATCAGTGCATATCCAAAGGATATTCGGCCTTTTGCTTATCGTGGTTTTCTTGCTGGATTCCCGTGCACCAAGTGTATTCTTTGTTGATCCCAAGGCTATGGCTATACCAGGAGCCGCACTAACCTGTAAAAACTGGCGTCTATTTAGTTTAGTCATATTTGTCACTCACTTTCTCTTTTTAGCGCGGTGGCCACGTGTACGTCTTTTCATCAAAGATGTACTCATTTATCTAACGAGCACCTGGTGCTTAGTTTTTTGGCAGCCATCGCGCCATTTTTTCCTTTATCGACGCATACTTGGCGCGATCCGCGAGGTTGTTCCATTCACTGGGATCTGTTTCATGGTCGTACAGTTCTTCGTCTCCATTTGCATAGCGAATGTATCGCCATCGCTGGCTGCGCACCGCGTGACTACCTTTGGTATGAGTCGTGATCGCTGGATGGTTCCATGTTGCAGCCGGATCGCGGAGCAGCGGGACAATACTGATTCCCTCGATCTTCTTTCGGGCCGGAAGCCCGCAGAGTTCAACCAGAGTTGGATAGACGGTCATTAAGTCTACCGCTCGGGCGCACCGGCCGCGCGGTTTCGTAATCCCAGGCGCGACCACTATTAGCGGCACCCGCGTCGCCCTCTCCCAGAGCGACCGCTTTGCCATGCGCTGTTTCTCCCCGAAGTGGTACCCGTGGTCCGACCAGAATACGATGATGGTGTTATCGGCATAGGGGCTTTCGTCAAGTGCTGCTATCAGCCCGCCGATAAGCGTGTCGGCGTGGGCGATACTCGATAGGTATCCCTGTACGGCCGGGCGAAGTTCTCCACATTCAACCACCATCTTGAATCGTTCGTCCTTCCCCGCCTGAGCTATATCGGCCGCGGCGGGCGGAAGGTCGTCAAGGTCGTCTTCCGGAGCCGGCGGCAGCGTTATACTCTCCCTTGGATACTGGTCAAAGTACTTGGCTGGCGCGTAAAAGGGCAAGTGCGGCTGAAACAATCCAACCGCCAGGAAGAACGGTTTTTCGTGTTTTAGCCCAAGAAACTCCATCGCCCACTTTACCGTTTGCCCGTCGCCCATTTCGTAGTCGTCTTTCTGGAACGGGCCCCAGTCCCAACTGCCGTTCGGGTGCTTAGGCATGTCGGAAAAATACTCCCGGTCCAGACCAAGGTGACTGACGTGCTCGGCCTGAGTTCCCTGATCCATAACCAGGTCGAAATACTCATGC